>CAYGIZ010000024.1:0-7775 GCA_964350075.1 uncultured Candidatus Saccharibacteria bacterium
TCAATATACTACTCCAATTCCCCCATCAAAGTCAACCTCTTCCAAATCACATCATTCCATTCCTACTCCCCCACATACTGTATCTCCGCCCCCACCTCGATCCCCGTTTTCTCCTGCACCGCTCTCGCCAGCTCATGCGCGAAACTTTTTATTTCATTTGCCGTAGCGCCGCCGTTGTTCACCAGCACAAGAGCCTGATTTTTATAAGTCCCCACGCTTCCTCTATCTACACCCTTGTATCCGCAGACATGATCCAATATCCAGGCCAGAGAAACTTTCACGCTTTCATCATCGAAAGGATAGACGGGCAATTCCGGAAATCTTTTCTTCAATTCATTTGCCTGCGCATGGCTGATGATGGGATTTTTGAAAAAAGATCCGGCCGTTCCTAATACGCGCACATCCGGCAATTTATTTGTTCGAACATGGATGACAGCCTCGCGAACCTCATCCAAGGTCGGCCGGGAAACGCCCTTTATTAAAAAATATTCTTTTATATCTTTGTAATCAATGTTTGTTTGAGAAGTTTTTTTCAAATCAAAAATAATAGAAATAATTATATATTGCCCAGGATTTATTTTAAAAAAACTATTCCTATACTCAAACCGGCACTCATCATTGGAAAAATCCCTGAACTCCATCTTCTCCATATCAAAAACTCGCACGCTTACTATGGTATCTTTTACTTCGCTTCCATAAGCCCCGATATTCTGCACTGGCGCGGCGCCAACTGTCCCTGGAATCAAAGAAAGATTTTCCAGCCCATGCAGACCGCGCTTCACCGTCTCGCCGACAAAATTATCCCAATCCTCCCCCGCCTTCACGGCCACTCTTTCACCATCAAATTCAATTCCCTTCATCTCCATCTTCATCACAAGTCCCGCGAACCCCTTGTCAGAAACCAGAATATTCGACCCTCCTCCAAGTATAAAAACCGCCAGCTTATTCTCCTTCGCGAATTTGCAGGCTTTTACAATATCGTCTTCACTTTTAATAACACAAAAAAACTGGGCATTTCCCCCAATTTTAAAAGTTGTCATTTCCTTCAAACTTTTATCTTTTTCAATTTTCATGTCGGCCATTAAGATTGCGCCAAATATTGGCGGCGGGTGCGAGCTCCAAATATAATGTTTAAATTAAATGTGAGTACAGCCGACGCCAGCACTTGGCACAATGCACCTATATAGTATCACAAACACAAAATCCTGCCGAGGCAGGACGCTGTGTAAACATTTTATTTGGAGTCCGCACTTTAAGACTCACACAGGGATATTATACACCCACTTATTATCTAGCGCCAGCCTTGATCTGCTTGATTGCGTTTTCTATCATTTCTTTTGCCTCCGGAAATTTACCTAGCATCCCTTCCAGCTCTGACAATGCCAAGTCCCTCCTTCCCATATCCAGGTATACTCCTACAAGTGTGCCATAAAGCTGGATGTTGCCTGGATCTTTTTGAATCAGAGCCCTATAGCCCTCTATGACTTTCGAGTACTGCTTCAATTTTCCGTGCGCCGCAATAATCCTGGGATCATAGGCAATTTCGGGGTTGTCCTTATATAACTGCTGGAGCTTGGCATCCTGTCCGGTAAGGACAAGAGTGATACCATGAGCTACGGCTGACAAAGTATTTTCTGGAGCATCCGTGTACGTCTTTTCCAAAAGGACGCTAGCTTCCTTTTCTCTGCCGGAATTCATATAGTTCGTAGCCAGTTCGAAAGCTATGCTCTGCTTATTCGGAGAAAGCTCCACTGCCTTTTCCAGAAGAGGCCTTCCACTCTCCCAATCTCCTATATTATTGAAGTAAGATCCACCGATAACATATGCCCTAGCATCATTCGGACTGTCTTTGATATATTCCGATATTTCCCTCTTTGATAAAGTATAAAATTCATCTTTTATCTGTTTCGGAAAATCAGAACCGGCCACCCTAGATGCGCAGGCTAGCAACTGTTCTCGGATTTCCTGGTTAGCCATAGACTGATCGAGTTCCAAAGCTTTTGCGTAGAAAGAAGCGGAAGTCGTGGATCCGCCGGAACAGGACCCGAGAGCTGTGATCAGCCTGGTATTTGCCTGTATCGGACGTATGTTTATGAAATAAAAAGCAGCAATAAAAAGAATGGCAATGACCGGTACATATATATAGTCGCGCACCACTATCCTATTTTCACTGGGATTATCTCTGATCTGGAGCCATCTGACCGGCCTTTCGGCTCTGGTCGAATGGATAAAGCCAAGAATAGTAAAGAAAAGAAGGTAGCTAGCCAGGTTATCAAAGACGAAAATGTTATGAACAATATACGCAGTCAGCAATCCAGTAAAAATACTTTTTGCCGTAAAATCAAGATTTCTGCTTCTCCAAACGGAAACGAACGCGAAAATGAACAACAAGACATAAGCGATGAGACCTACTAATCCCCCGGCAACCAGCCAGTCTATAAAGACGCTGTGCGCCCTGTCGAACCATTGTTCATGCATCCACATTTTCGGATCATAGTTGGCATTGAAGATATAGTTGAAATTCTCCTGACCCAGACCAATGAGTGCCGTTTTTGGATTCTCGAAGGTACCCTTGATAGCCATGGGCCATATGTAACCGCGAGCCTGCGACCGAGTATCGCTCAAGGAGATTTCGGAAAGCCTGCGAAGAGTTTCATTCTTTTGTATAAAGGAAGCATCGCGATTGAAATAGAACAAAACACCCACAAGTATTATGGCCAGCACAGCTCCAGCCGAGATCATTCTGGATTTCCTTGTCTGTCCTCTTCCAAAAAAAGAATAAACTGCAAGTGCAAGCATGATACCTCCGATCAATCCTAGAATAGTTCCTCTGGTAGACGTCTCATAAACAAGAAAAGCAAAGAGGAGAGCAAGAACAAGATACCATCTTGATTTTGTACTCATGTATACGGCAATGAATGTATGGATGAGCATGTACACGGCCATATAGGCAGCATTTCCTAGAGACGCGTCAATGCGGCTTGACCCCTGGTGTATTTCCGCCCAACCTAAAAGTTGGAACATTCCGTACAAACCGACGATGGTAGCCGCAAAAAGAGAAGTATTGAAAAACTTATGCCATGTACGCATGGGCTCATCTCCGGCGGAGAATATGCTGGTAACTGCCATGAAGTATGCCCAGAGATGCACAATCATGATCCAGCCTTCCATTCTCTCGAAGTTCGACCATATACTGCGCAAAGGATTCATGCCAAACAGGTCAGCGATCAATACAACGATGGTGAAAACCGTAATGCCAAGGGAAATAGAGGAGAATTTCGGAGCGTACTTCTTGTCATAAAGCATGAGCACTAGCCAAATTCCGAATATTATTTCAACAATAATCCTGAAAGCAAAGGCCTTGCCGGTAATGAATGGAAAGAAGAGCCCGTTGGCGACATATAAAGGTATGAATGGAATAATGAATATAAAAGCCAGGCTGACGTTCCGCAGTGTTTTTGTGATCATGGAAAAAGTGTAGCACAATCAATTAGTTAATGCTATAATCCGTACCACAATGAGCAAAGTACTCATAACTGGAGCCGCAGGCCTTCTCGGATCACATTTTTCCGAGCATTTACTCAATAATGGCCATACTGTAATTGGGATAGATAATCTATCGGGTGGTTATATTGATTTCGTTGATAAGAGGATGATCAAAAAGAAGCACTTCTATAAAGTTGACCTTCTGAACGCTGCTGCTGTCGAAAAAATCTTCAAAAAGCACAAACCTGATTGCGTATACCATTTTGCCGCTTATGCAGCGGAGGGCCTTTCGCCTTTTATTCGTAATTATAACTACAAAAACAATGTCATCTCGTCGATAAATATCATCAACAATTGCCTCAATCATGCAACAAAGAAGCTTATCTTCACTTCATCAATAGCTGTGTATGGTGTTGGCAATCCTCCTTTTACAGAGGATCAACTTCCAAATCCAGTAGATCCATATGGCATAGCTAAATATACCGTGGAGATGGATATCAAGCAGGCATGTGATCAGTTTGGTCTCAACTACAGTCTAGTGCGTCCTCACAATGTGATCGGCACAAGACAGAATATTTGGGACAAGTATCGCAATGTTATTGGCATCTGGATTAGGCAAACGCTTGCCGGAGAGCCTATTAGTATTTTCGGCGACGGCAAACAGAAAAGAGCTTTTTCCGATATTAGTTTTTATATGACTCCTTTCGAAAAACTACTGAAAGGACATGATCGAGAAACTTTTAATATTGGAGCCGACAAGGAATTTGAAATCCTAGAAATTGCAAAGCTCGTACAAAAAGTTTCTGGAAAATTTGGCTACTCTCCAGAAATCAAGCATTACGAAGCGAGGCACGAAGTGAAGGTCGCATACTGTAGCCACGAAAAGGCGAAATTTCATCTTGGTTTTGAAGACAATACGGATATAGAATCAACAATTCGTGAAATGTTCACATGGGCACTGAAACAACCAAAGCGAAAGATAAAGAAGATGGACTACGAGGTTGATAAAAACATCTATAGCTTCTGGAAAGAATAGTAATATGAGGACTGGTTTCTGATAAGCTCATCCGGACTTCCCTCTTCGACAAGGTTCCCTCGGTCAAGTACAAGTATTTTGTTGACATTTTCTACGGTAGAAGGACGGTGCGCGATAATGAAAACCGTCATACTTCCCTTTAGTTTCAAAATTGCTTCTTGTATAAACTTTTCTGACTCGTGATCCAAGGCACTTGTCGCTTCATCTAGGATAAGCAGAGACGGCTTGTGTGCAAGGGCACGCGCAAGGGCAATCCTCTGACGCTGGCCTCCAGAAAGCATAACCCCGCGATCTCCCGTCATGGTCTTATATCCATCAGGCAATTCTTGGATGAAGTCGTGAATATGCGCCATCTTTGCCGCGGTTATGATCTCTTCCTGTGTCAGATTTTTACTATAAAATCTGACATTTTCCTCGATCGTGTCATTCATTAAAAATACATCTTGAGGCACATAGCCGATGCGTGAACGCCATTCAGGAAGCGAGATGGAATCAATCGAGGTTCCATCAACAGTTATTTTGCCCTCTGTCGGCTTGAATAGCCGCATTAGAAGATCGGCAATAGACGTTTTGCCGGCTCCAGACGGACCGATAATTCCGACAATTTCTCCCTCTTTGACATTGAAATTGACATCTTTGAGAATAGGCTTGCCTTCAGAATACGAAAAAGAAACACCTTGAAATGCAAGCTCTTTCTTAAAGACAAACGGATTATCGCCTTCCGAACGCTCGCGATGAGCATCGAGTTCGTATTTAAAGGACGCTAAACTCTTAGTGTAGGGTAGAAGCCCACTGACTGACTGAAAAGAGTTTTGTCCAGACTCAAGATAAGCGAATATTTTTTGTATCAAATACAGGGAAGCCGCGAAAGATACTATATGGAATTCCGGCGTTCGATATGTCAGAACAAAGAGCACTACCACGAGCACAAGTGCTGTGGGTTGAAAGAGGCTCGTTCCTACGGAACCTATGAACGACTGCCGTATGGAAAGATGACGTAAAAGATAAATATGGGAAACACCTCTGGAAATAGCACTTTTTTCGGCTCCAGCCGCCTTGATGGATTTCATGCCTGTGATATGCTCATTCAAAAATTGAGTAAAGCGCTTTTCTACTTCAGCTGTCCGTGTACCCAACCGGCGCGTATGGCGCAATAATGGCCGGAGTACAAAAAGCAGGAGGCCTCCACCAATTAGAGCATATAGAGTCATTCGCGGAGAAATATTGAGTGCTACTATAAGGTAAATGAGGAAACCACTCATAGACTGTATCACCTGTATGATTGCTCCAAGAAGAGCTCCGGTTTGGTGTACGTCACGAACGAGAGTATTGTGCACACTGCCCATCTTCTGCTTGAGTGAAAATCCCCACGAAGAAAGTAGAGTGCGGCGCATAATATCCTCACTCTCCTTGCCGAGAAAATCAGCGCTTACCCACGCGCGCACGTATCCAAATGCCACTACAGTAATCGCACGTACCACAAAAAGTACCAGAATGAAGCCGAGCAAATATCTGAAAGTAAATGGTATGTGGAGAAAATCAAATACTGCCTTGACAATCTGGTTTATAAAATCCGTCGTGCCTCCCCCGCCCATAAAAAACGACATAAGCGGAACAAGTGTATTTATTCCTATACCTTCCAGAAGAGGGCTTATGATTGCGAGAGTTGCCAGGATGATTACATGCAGACGGTATCTGGCAAAAGTTGTCCAGAGTGTTTTTATGGTATTTATCATATTGTTTTTTGCATTCCTATGTGAACTACACTTGGCGTGGCAAGGGATAATCGTTTCATCTGCGCTGCCGAACGGGCATTCTTTGATGTTAGATTGAGCCTATACCTGTCCTGACGTGCTGTATTCCATCCATTAACATTGAAAACAAGATGGTCTTTCTGCGGAACAACAAGCTTGGCAATAGCTTTGCCCGGCCACAATATCTGTTGTGCCGCGATTGTGCCCATCTCCTCCATGCCTGCATTATCAGGATCGTCGAGAGAGTCAGCTGCTAGCACAAAACCCGTATGAATGAGACGGTCAAGAGACCATAAGGCATATGTATTCCAGGGAATCTGCAGTCCGTTTGAGTTCTGTATGATCTCACGCTGTCCAGCCTGTACTTTTACATCATGACCGGAAAGAGCAGCTCCCACAACCAATGTCTCCTCGTCGCAATGTGACTTTAATAATGAAACGACCGGCTCTGTAACAGGATACTCCGTGCTGACGAATAATAGGTAATCTATTTTCTGCTCCGCAGCTTTTAATAGCAGGGCGTTCGGAGCTTGCACTACTTTTCCCCAGGGAGTGACAGGAAAGACGTTGACATCCGGATATTTTCTTTTCACAAAATCAAGGCTTTTCGCGATGTCAGCGTCAACGTTGACCGCGACAAAGATTCTTTCAGGCCGGACAAGAGAGATCGCTGCATCTATCCAGGTAGCCAGCCGTTCCACATCTGTCTCTGACAATCCATAGAAACGAGTGGCAATGCCAAACTTTTCGTTAACTTGATTCATTATAATAGTGGATAGGCATTCAAGGTAAATCCGCCCTCAAAATCAATAACGGAGCCGTTTATCCACTTTGCTCTTCCCTCGCCTAGAGTGACAATGTAGTCTCCGACGGCTTCAGGCGGAATAAGTTCATGGTGCAAAAGACGCTTCTTTGTAGCTTCTAGTATGAGCGGGTTCGCTTTTGTCGTTTTCATTAATTTATTGAGAGGACCCAAGCGGATGGAATGCGTGGAAATGCCGAATTGCCCCCACTCGACCGCGAGCTGTCTGGTGAGCCCCTCTATACCAGCTTTTGATGCTGTATAAGCAACCCTGTTTGGATAAGGATACCTTGCGTTCATGGAGGATATAGTTACAAAGGTTCCCTCTGCGTCCTTTAGTCCCTCAAATGCTGCCCTAGCAAAGAGAAAAGCTCCCTTTAGATTGACATTGATGACATCATCCCATTCTTTTTCGGTAATTTCTTGAATCGGTTTAACCAAGTTTATGCCGGCAGCGTATACAGCCATATCAATGCGCCTAGGAAGTTTCGAGTACGAAGAAGCAATAGACGCGTCTGGACGATCCGCACCAGTCCATGTCTTATCTATCTTGTATCCTGCTTTTTTTAGCGCCTCCACAATGGCTTTTCCAAGATTACCCGTCGCGCCAATCACTACAGCGATTTTTTTACCAGAAGGAGATTTCATGATGATTTATTTTACTTTTTCCCAACTTTTCTTCTTGGCCAGATAAACC
>CAYGIZ010000025.1:0-7612 GCA_964350075.1 uncultured Candidatus Saccharibacteria bacterium
AATACAAAAAATCCTTCATATTGCCTTGAAAAATTATTTTTCTTAGAATATTTTCCATTATTTTCCTAAAATTTTTAACGCTTCTTTTATCTTATCACTTGTCTTCTTGATTTTCTTATCAATCTTTTTTAGAGTATCACGTGCCTCCGCTTGGCTATATCCCAATGATTTCAATGCTTCCAATGCATCAGCGTCATTCCTCATCGTCTGTTCCTGTTCAGGACTTTGCGCAATTGCTGTGCTGACTTTGTCCTTCAATTCCATAACTATTTTTTCTGCCACTTTTTTTCCTATACCGGATATTTTTGTCAGATTACTCGTATCCCCAGTTTGTATCGCTGTTTCGATAGAGTGAACAGAAGCTACATTCAAAATTCCCATCGCTGTGTTTGGACCAATTCCGGAAATGGTAATGAGAAGTTCAAAAAAGTTCAATTCTTCTAGAGAAAGAAACCCGTAGAG
Source organism: uncultured Candidatus Saccharibacteria bacterium (assembly GCA_964350075.1). GTDB lineage: Bacteria > Patescibacteriota > Minisyncoccia > Phycocordibacterales > PALSA-1337 > CAIOGI01. Next base: position 463 of record CAYGIZ010000025.1, read on the forward strand.
GTCCATGGCATTTTCTCTGACCGCCATATATGTCCAAAGAGAAATCTTTTCTTTATTCAATTTAACAATAGCGTCTCCAACCACAAATACTTTATATCCTACTCCATTTACATCTATAACGACGTATTTGAGGTCAATATGCGCTATATTTCCTGTCAGTCTGGATATCATAGCCTAATCATATATGAAACCTTGTGTTTTTTAAAGCATTGTGTTAATTTACATCTACAAACGTATATGCCGATTACATCTTCAGCAAAGAAAGCACTCCGAGCCGGAGAGCAGAAAAGAGTATATAACCTCCGTACAAAGGCGGCTATCGACGTTCCTTTCAAGAAATTCTCAAAGTTAATAACGGAAAAGAATGTGAAGGAAGCCAAGGCTCTGATCCCCGTCCTGTATAAGGCTCTTGATAAAGGCGCAAAAAGAAAGTACATAAAGGCCAATACGGCATCTAGATACAAATCTCGAATTGTGGCTGCGGTAAAGAGGCTGGCTTAATCAATTCTAATTTCGGTGCTCCTGGCAGGAATCGAACCTGCATTTCTCCCTTCGCAGGGGAGTGTCCTATCCATTGAACGACAAGAGCGTACCCGTACATTATCACGGCTAAGCTCTAAAATCCAAACCTTTCCAATATTTTCTGCGTCAAGGGTTCGTGGTGTTCGGTTTCTGCAATATATTTAAGCAAAATTTCGCGTACTTTTTCCGGATCCACATTTTGTATATGCACGGTTATATATGGCATGAAAGTTTTCGTGGACTTCAATAATATTTTTGAAGGATGTTCGTGCGCGTCGATCCAGAAGGATTCTAAGGATAGAAAAGGATATAGTAGCTTGTCTATGACTACACCTCGGTCATTTATCTCTATGTGTATGACACGAGGCTGTTTGGAACAATGAACAAGCAAGGCAAAAACTCCCACAAGAATGAGAATTCCGAAAATTGCATTGCCGAATATGAAAGCCAGAACGGCAGAGGTCAGGGTAATGATGCCGACTGCCCAGTACCAGTCATTATTTTTTTCTGTATGAATGTGCTCTGGTGCGTCCCATTCTATGATGGGTGAGATTGCGGGGGGCATACTGATATTATATCACTACATGACAATCTCCGACAGATTAAGATCTGCCGGAGATTTGAAAATTTGTCATCTCGCTCTGAACCGATATAGGTTTTTGGACCGGCTTAACATCCCTATATCCTTGAGTTCTGCCAGAAAGGCATTGACATCACCTGTTTGAAGCCGATTTCCCGTTCTGTAGTGAAATTGGGCTTCAATTTTCTTTGGACTGAAACATCTTTTCTTCTGCTGGTATATGATCTCCAGCAAAAGCTGCCTATTTTCTATCATACTCCGACTGCTCATATACCTCCAATCTAGAAACTAGAAGCAGTTTCTGGTATAAGTTTAGCACATTAATTACCAAGCTGTGTTACGTTGCGGAAGCGGTGAGATTCGAACTCACGGTCCCCTTGCGAGGACTCTTGTTTTCAAGACAAGTGCGTTAGACCACTCTGCCACGCTTCCCTAATTTGTCAAGCACAGGATTTATTTTTTACTTTTGTAAATGATGTTCTTCGTAATGACAATTCGGACAAATTAATTCCAAATTTTCAAGAGCATTATTCTGTCTATTTCGATCTTTGTGATGAACTTGTAAAATTTCAGATTTACAGTAATTGCAACGCTCACATCTTGTACCCCTTAATGTGAGAAGTCTAACTTTCCAAGCTTTTTGAGACTTTACTTTATCTCGAGGGCTTCCTCGGTGATAACTAGTCCCCGTTCTGTTGATGTTTGAACAACTTCTACTGCAGGTCTTTCTGCCCAGACCGCTCAATATTGGTTTTTGACATACGACACAAGAAACTTCTTTTCTACACGAGATTCCATAACATCCCATGCTACAAAAAACCCGACCGCCATTTCTCCTTATTTCGGCAGGCCTCTTGTATACAAGATTATCGCATATCGAGCACTTTATATTCGGTTTTCTCTGGTATTTCTCTGGGGCATTACAATGTTCTCACATTTTGCTTACATTTTCAACATAGAGTACACTTTGACCATGAGACTCCTCGGCATCGACTACGGATCTAAAAGGGTGGGCATCGCTGTTTCTGACGAAGCGGGGCAGTTTGCCATGCCTCTCATTGTCCTGAACTCTTCCAAAAATCTTGTAAAAGAGATCGCGGACATTGCAAAAGAAAACAAAGCGGAACAGATAGTGCTAGGCGAATCAAAAAATTATAAGGGAGAAGCCAATGCGGTACTGCCCGCCAGCATGAATCTCAAAAAAGATTTGGAAGTGGAAGGATACACGGTGCATTTCGAACCGGAATTCATGACCAGCGTAAATGCCGAGCGCTTCCAGGGAAAAAATGATATGCTGGATGCCTCCGCCGCGGCACTGATACTCCAGTCTTATCTAGACAGCCATAAAAATAAAACAAAATGATAACATTCGAAGAATTTTCAAAAGTGGAAATCAAAGCCGGAAAGATTTTGTCGGCTGAAAAAATCCCCGATACTGATAAGTTGTTGAAATTAATTGTAGACTTTGCTGAAGCCACACCACGCCAAATAGTTTCCGGTATCTCTCTTTACTTTCCTGATCCGCAAGTGTTGGTGGGAAAGACTTGTATGTTCGTAACAAACTTAGAACCTCGCGTCATAAAAGGATATGAAAGCAATGGAATGCTTTTCGCCGTCTCGACTGCCGAGGGCGTATTCTCTTTATTGGAGCCGGACAACTCAATACCTCCAGGAACTAAAGCAAAATAATGTCATTTTACGACCTCCTAGATCCTCAAAAAATAATCATGGCCTTCGGACTTATCGGAGTGATTTTGATTGTCTTCGCGGAATCCGGATTATTTTTTGGCTTTTTCCTGCCGGGAGACTCACTGCTTTTCACGGCCGGTTTTTTGGCTTCGCAGGGACTACTGCCTTTGCCTATGCTTTTGATAGGAACATTTATAGCTGCGGTGCTGGGCGATACCGTAGGATATTGGTTTGGAAAGAAGACCGGCCCCGCTCTGTTTTCTAAAGAAGACTCACTCTTTTTCAAAAAAAGATACATAGAAAAAGCCAGAGTTTTTTATGAAATCCACGGAAAAAAGACGATTATTCTTGCACGCTTCATGCCTATTATTAGAACATTCGCACCGATAGTAGCTGGAATAGGGGAGATGAAATACCGCACTTTTTTGATTTACAATATTGTAGGAGGCTTCATTTGGTCTTTTGGACTCACGCTGCTAGGATATTTCCTCGGTAGAATCATACCTAGCGCAGACAAGTATCTTCTACCGATCATTTTAGCCATAATCTTTATCTCATTTTTGCCAGGTCTTGTTCATTTATATAAAAGCAGAAGGATAGTATAATATAGAGCGTATGATCGCTCAAAAGTTTTTCAAAGTATTTCCTCCTCCAAGGTTTTTGGATATTCCCTACGCGGGGCTCGATATATGTGACGATGCGATCCGCTGCATAGAATATTCCCGCTCAAGTGAAGGATTATCCATTCATAAATACGGCACAAAGTTTCTCAATCCAGGAGTCATCGAAGCGGGAGAAGTGAAGGATCCAAAGGCTTTAGTCGATGACCTTACTATCATGGCGAAAAAACTGAAAGTACACGCGGTCCGAGCCTCGTTACCGGAGGAAAAAATGTATCTTTTCCAGACGGAAGTGCCCAGCACGGATGAGAAAGATATTCGGCAGAATATTGAATTCAAATTGGAGGAGAATGTGCCGCTATCTCCTTCGGAATCAGTGTTCTTTTTCGATCTTATTCCCGGCACAACCCTTGCAAGTGTTTCCGTTGCTCCGAGAAGTGTCGTCACATATTATTTGGATCTAATAAAAGCCGCGGGAATGACCGTTCTCTCTTTTGAAGTGCAGGCCAAAGCTATTGCCCGATCACTCATTCCTTCAGCTTCCTATCCAGATGAGACTTGCATGATCGTGTACATCATGAATTTCAAAACGGGCATATATGTCATATGCGGAGGAGTCGTTTGCTTCACGTCAACAATCCCTTGGGGTCATAAGAGTCGATACAATAATGGAAACAATATTGAAACGAACATAGAGGAACTCCGCAAGCATATAGAGCAGGTATTCAGCTACTGGGCGCAGCATGGAAGGGAAACATCCATTGGGCGGATTATACTGTCAGGACATGGAGCACTGACAAACAGCATTGTCTCCAAATGCCTTATTGACTTCAGTGAGTCTGCAGGCACTCCTGAAAAGAAGATTCAGGTCGAAATAGGGAAGGTCTGGCAGAATGCGCATTTGCCGGGAAAATATGTACCGCCTATTCCATATGATGAATCTCTCGACTATGCTGTCGCTGCCGGTCTGGCGCTGCCAAATTATTTATCATGATTCGCCACACACTTTTACCTGAAGACGAGATAAAGTCACTCCGAAGAGAATATCGGATCCGCTTAATTATTATCTTTCTCTTTTTTATTTCAATCGCCGTCGTCATTGGCATACTATCCTTATTTCCTGCATACCTAGCGGTATATTCTCCGGATACTTGGGCACTCGCTAGATATGATGAGCAACAGGTCAATAAACAACTCATCAGCACGGAAGAAATGCAGAAGCAGCTCGCCAGAACGCAGATGATAGTCCAAAAAATCACAGTAGCAGAGGATAGTGCCGGCTATGCAGACATGGTAGAGAATATTCTTTCTCATCGCACGGGGAAAATATCCATAACCTCTTTTGACTTGTCGAGATCAGCCGGCACAACAACTTCCGCTGTAGCCGTGATTACAGGCAAGGCCTCCTCGCGAGAAGCCTTGATCAATTTTAAGAAAAATCTGGAAGGCGACACAAGATTTAAAAAAGTCGAATTGCCGCTCTCTGATCTTGCTAAGAACAGAGATATAAAGTTCACTCTCACAATCAAATGAAAGCCAATCACCGCCATTATATTCTTCTCATGGTTTCTATCCTAGCAGTCATTGCCGCGATCGTCGGCTATATGGCGCTTTATTACACGATCACTTACCACGGAAAAGAATCTTCTGAAGTGATGTCAAAGCAGGCGATCATAAGTGAGAAAAAGCAAAATGTTCAGTTAGTCTCAAGTCTTTACGAGAAAACTTCGGACGAGAGAGTACGAATCGGATCCCATATTGTTTCTCAAGAAAAAGTAGTTGATTTTATTGAGACGCTTGAAAAAATAGGGACGACGACGTCTTCTGCTTTGGTAATTTCTGCTATCGACATCACCGAAGGGGATTTCAAGGCTCATATGGAACTGGAAGGGCGTTGGGAGAATCTGATGAGAAGCCTTGTCCTTTTGGAAAATATGCCTTATATCGTTTCTTTGAACAATATCCGCATCAGAAAAGAAGTGGGAATAGGGGAAGGGGCAAAATCGGGTATATGGAAGATGTCTCTGGATATAAAAACTCCAATAATAAAATAACATGAAAATAATAAAAGAAATTGGACGTAGCCCTCATGTAGATTGGATCATAGTAATATTCTCCACTGTCTGTCTAGTCATTGCCCTTGCAATAACCGGAATATATCTCTACAATGTTGTCAATCGGGGGAATGCCGAATCAGCTGTAAACACGGTCAATTCCTCGAGGATTCTGGATCAGAAAATGATCACAACAGTCCTAGAGCGTTTCTCGGTCAAAGAACAGGCGAGCGAGAAAGCCAGCGAAGGATATGAAGGACCGGCAGATCCGTCGATATAGTTAATATCTATTATTACATGGGCTGAAGTGATAATATAGTTCTATGCCATATAAAGATAAAGAAAATTTATATAAGGCCCAAAAAAGACATCGGATAAAAGTTCGGGGAAGGTTGTTAGAATTCTTATCTGATAAAAACTGCCTAGATTGTGCTGAAGACGATCCAATAGTTCTGGAGTTTGATCATAGGGATCAGAGAACAAAATTTAAGTCGATCTATCAGATGTTGTCTGGACACTATAGCTGGGAATCTGTTCTTAAAGAAATTTGTAAGTGTGATATTCGGTGCGCAAATTGCCATAGGCGAAAAACTTATCATCAATTAGGTGGATTTGGTAAAACTTTGCCCTTGTAGTTCAATGGATAGAACAAGACTCTTCTAAGGTCTTGATGTAGGTTCGATTCCTACCGAGGGCACCAGTGGATAAAAAACTTTGCAAAAATAGCATTTGTGTGCTACAGTATTTACGGCGTGAGTTCTCCTGCGAGTTGGAAGAAAACAATCGTGATTCCGCCAGTAATGAGAATGAAAACGGAAGAGCCTAAACCTAGTTTAGACTGGTGTTGTGGGACCTCAAAATGGTACGCATTTTTGGTAAACAAAGATGTTTATTTGATTGTGCGACCTAGGGAAATCCCAAGTACCTGCGAAAGCGGGGAATCTGTCGGTCATAGACCGACAAGGCTAAACCAACCGCTCATGCTTCGAAGCCGGCCCACGTTCTGAAACGAGGCCGGTTTTCTTATGGTTAACCTAATCGAGTTATATCCTCAACTAACTCTGGAAATTCTTCTTGATTAATATGTTTTTTATTCTCCAATATTCTTAATTTTGCATGTGGCAGTGCTTTTTCAAATTTGCTAAGTTCTGAAAAAGGAACAACCGGATCGTCCTTACTATGATAAAGATAGATATTATCGCTTTGCAAATCCAATTTATCCGGCAGTATAAATGTGGCTAATGAGTAGCCTTGAGAATCTTTCTCGTAAACTGCAGATACGAGGAACACCGCCTTTATCTTCTTGGGAAAAGTTTTTTTGGATAGATATTTGGCCAAAAACGCCCCTCCCATAGAGTGTCCAATCAAAATGATTTCACCTTCAAGAAAGGGAATCAGCTTATCCATCCATATCTCCCATTCCTCATAGCGTGCGTTCGTTTTATTCGGCATTATTGGGATTATCACCTCGTACCCAAGACCAAGTTTATTGCGTAAAGGCTTTTTCCAATCATCAGAATCTTTTTTGTAGCGTTCAATGTCAATCTCGTAATCACGTAGGAAGTCCAGATACTGTTCTCGTGACTCAAATGTATCTCCACCATGTATTATTATGACTTGCTTTTTCATCTGTGCGCCCTAAGAGACTTGAACTCCTGACCTTCCCCGTGTAAAGGGGCTGCTCT
>CAYGIZ010000026.1:0-7485 GCA_964350075.1 uncultured Candidatus Saccharibacteria bacterium
AATATGAGGTGGATACTGGATATGTTTAAAGAGGAAAAAAGTTAAATTGTAGCCAGGTTATTATTTGGCAATTAATTTGAAGAATATCAGGATTTAGGTCACTACAGTTAACTATAGTGGGTGCAAAAACAAAGCCACCTTATTCGGGTGGCGTTGGTGTTGTTTTTGGTGGATTTTTAGCAGTCCATAACATCAAGAGAATAATCCCCGTGAGCATTATTACTACCCCTATCCATTGCCAAAGGCTTATCTTTTCTCCAACGATAAACCATGAACCGATGATAACTGCCGGAGTTTCTCCTTGAAGAAGGATACTTGTCGTTGTCACTGGCAAGCGTTCGAGGGCAATGCCTACACAGCACAGGTAAACTATACCTCCGAGACAGCCTACAGCGGAGTAAACATAGAATGCTGTCCATACACTTACTCCAGTTGGAACAATTTGTGCTTTTCCAGGCGTAACAGAAATGACGAATATCGATAGCAAGATGAGGATAGTCGAATAAGCCAGCATTTTGCCAGCTACCCCAACCTTAGTCTTTGACCAGCAATCCATTCCAAGTCCTGCGGCGATCATACAGAGAAGACTCAAAATAAGTCCGGGCATATGAATCACCTGGTGAAATACATCTAGAGCAAAAGATACTCCGACAATCACTAGAATGAGACTTAAAATGGTCACAGTGGAAATGCGAGTCCCATGTCCCAATGCTATCAGCACGTTCACTACAGGCGTCATCGTTACTATGATGATCACTGAATTCGCAGACCAGAGATTGATCGCCTGAAAGAAGTTGATACTGGACACAGCCAAAAGAAGTCCTCCAAATATTACTTGCTTGTCCCGAAAAAATGAATTTTTCCTGGCTGCAAGGAAGGCAAGGATAACAGCAAATCCCCTCATGACTAGGAGCATTTCCGGCCTGAATTCACTATACCTGTTTATCAATGGAACAGATATGGCCGCAGATAACCACAGCAATATAATAGCTAAAAGCCCAATCATAACGGAGAGGGCTTTGCTTGATTTTCTCATGCTAAGCCTTTTGTTATGGAGTGCCTTTATAGCAGATCCGGAGTTATATTGCTATAAAAATGGAGATTTGTAAAGGATAATAGAAAACCACCCCGGAGAGAGGTGGAATTCTGATTGACACCAGAAAGTCTCTATTGTGAAACTGCTTTTCCCTCTTTAATAACCTTTACCGATGCTTGAGAAATAAAGGCCCCTTCTGGACTTACAGATAGTGCACCGAAGGCACCAGAATAGTTACCAATTTTTGATAATTCCTTAACAATATCAGCACTTGTTGGTATTGCTGGATTTTTTGTATTTTCAACCGCCTGAACAATGAGATTGATAGCATCATACACATTCGCTGAAGTTGGACCTACTTCCTTATTGTATTTTGTGCGGTATTCATCATTGAAACCACTGCCTGAAACCGCTGCATCAATAAACCATGATCCTTCAAATACCGAAGGATCGCTACTTAACCCAAAAGATTCAATAGAAGTAAGAGGGGTTTTTACACCCAATTCCTTCATCTGCTTACCAACTATTTCAAGCTCCGGACTAAAAATTCCAAGGAGATAAACTTCTGGCTTGGTTTTTTGGGTCTTAGATATTATAGCCTTGAAGTCTCTTTCTCCGGTATTAAAGACTTCATCCGCTACAACTGTAATTCCGTTTGCACTAGCCTTCTTCTTGAAATCCTCATTTATAGCCGCCCAACCCTGCTGATTCACACTGATGAGGGCAACTTTAGTAAGATTTTTTTTCTTTAATTCAGTAATCATGGCATCCACCTCCTCTTGTGGCCGAGTCCAATGTATGAAGTTATAATCCCCTTTTGCAACGTTTAGATCTGAAGCCATGCCTATGTGAGGTAGCATATTCTGCTCTGCAATTGGAGCAACTACATTTCCTCCTGTAGAAGAAAGGCTAATTACCGCATGAACTTTATCAACACCCATCAACTTATTGATAGCACTTGCTGTCTTTTTAGCGTCAAATGCATCGTCTTCAATAATCAATTCATATTTATGAGTTAATGATGTATTGCTATTTATTTTTTCCATAGCTAGATCAGCTCCGTTCTTTGCAGCTTCACCAATAAATGCAAGATTTCCTGTTAGCGGCAAGATTGCTCCTATTTTTATTGTCTGCTTCTCACTAACTTCCACCTTCCCATTCTTTGAAACCGTCACGATAACCACCACAATAACTATGAGGATTATCAGCCAAATTACTTTCTTTAACATGATGTATAAATATAAATAATAATAAAACCAATATACTTCTGATATAAGTAAAACAAATTGGCAGAAAAATAGCAATATCCCCAGCTTACCCACCCTTTCCACATCATTTGGCTGTACGGTCGTATGCTAGAATAAACGAACAAGACCATGACCCCTACCTCCCCATATTTCAAGACCAAGGATCTGCGCATTCCACCGCAGAGTCTGGAAGCGGAAAAAGCCCTGCTTGGATCCATCATGATCCGCCCGGAAGTCATGCACGAGGTCGTGGACATCATCAATGAAAGATCTTTCTACTCTGACCGCCATCGTCTGCTCTGGTCAGTTATCATGGAGCTTCATGCCAAAGGAGTGCCGATCGATCTTCTGTCTCTCTCCGCGCGGTTGAAAGAAAAAGAAATGCTCGAGCAGACCGGAGGCATGAGCTATCTCACCGAGCTTGTTCAGGGAGTTCCCTCCTCTACGAACGCCAAATACTACGCCGAGATAGTCCACAAGAAAAATGTCATGCGCGATCTCATCAACGCTTCCGAATACGTGGGTGAGCTAGGTTTCGACGAAGCTGCAGATTTGGATGAGCTATTGGACAGAGCCGAGAAAAAGATTTTTGAGGTGACAAATTTTACCGGCACTCATAAATTCGTAGCCCTGAGAGACACCCTTGGAGATGCTTGGGAAAGGATCGACAAACTGCATCATAGCAAGGATGAACTACGGGGCGTGCCGTCTGGATTTCAGAGTCTTGATAACAAACTTTCAGGTTTTCAGAAATCAGATCTCATCATCCTCGCCGCAAGACCTTCTATGGGAAAGACTGCTCTAGCTTTGGACATCGCCCGCAAGGCCGCCATTGACCACAATATTCCCGTCGGCATCTTTTCTCTGGAAATGAGCTCGCAGCAGTTGGTTGACCGCATGCTTTCGGCCGAATCCCAAGTCGATGCCTGGAAACTTCGCACCGGACACAATCTTTCTATTGAACATGACTTCAAGGCCATTCGTGACGCCATGGACAGGCTTTCAAACGCGCCAATATATATTGACGATCAACCAGCAAACAATATCCTTAAAATGCGAGCGGTTGCAAGAAGACTAAAGAGCGAGAAGGGACTGGGAATGATCATTGTGGACTACCTCCAGCTCATGGTACCGACGCAAGCACGCCATGCTGACAACATGGTCCAACAGGTCACTGAAATTTCTAGATCCCTCAAACAGCTTGCTAGAGAATTGGAGGTTCCTGTGATTGCATTGTCACAGCTTAATAGAGCGGTGGAATCCCGAGGAGGCCAACCACGCCTCTCCGATCTCCGAGATTCCGGATCTATTGAACAAGATGCCGATGTCGTGATGTTCATTCATCGAGAAGATAAGTATGATAAGGATTCTGCTAGGCCGAATATTGCAAAGATTTTGATCGAAAAGCATAGAAACGGTCCGACGGGTATGGTTGAGCTTTACTTTGATGACAAGAAGACAACTTTCATGAGTGTTGACAAGAGTGATTTCGGAGAGTTCGACGCAGGTGGCAAAGGAGATACTTTCTAAAATGGATTCACTTCACAAGCTGGCAGAATATTTCAGAGAATTCCCTGGCATTGGTCCTAGACAGGCCAGGCGTTTTGTTTACTTTCTTTTGACACGCAGTTCCTCTCACTTGGAAGACATGGCGAAGTTGATCCTAGAGATAAAAAGCAATATTAAGATTTGTTCTTCTTGTTTTCGTTTCTACCCTGATGGAAAAAGCGATATATGCTTGATCTGTTCTGACAGGAACCGAGATTACAGTCAACTCATGATCGTCTCTCGTGATGTTGATTTTGAATCAATAGAAAAAAGCCATGTTTATAATGGACTTTATTTTATACTTGGAGGGACTATTCCTATTTTAGAAAAGGAGCCGGAGAAGAAGGTCAGGCTCAAGGAATTAAAAGAAAGAATTAGCAAGGGTAACTTTAAGGAAATTATTTTATCATTAAATATCACAGCCGAAGGAGAAAATACTGCAGAATATATTAGGCAATTTATACTCTCAAACTTTTCAGAAATAAAGATTACTGTTCTGGGACGTGGTCTTTCTACGGGAAGTGAATTGGAGTATGTGGATAAGGATACAATAAAGAGCGCGCTGGAGAATAGAAGCTGATTATTTTACTTCATCAATCTTCACCTGGAAATACGGCTGCTTGTGCCCATTTTTCTTGAAGTATCGGCTCTTCTGCTTATACTTGATAACCGTAACCTTTGGCAATCGGCCGATTTTAGTGATAGTTCCAGTAACTTTTGCCTTGTCTATAAAAGGAGTTCCGATAGTAGTATCTTTACCGTTATCAACAAGCAGGACCTTATCAAAGACGACCTTGTCGCCCTCCTTGTGGTCTCCGGCAATTTTCTCAATCTTAACAAGCTGGCCGCTAGCCACCTTGTATTGTTTGCCTCCTGTCTGTATAACCGCAAATTCCATAGTAGGTAGATATTACACTATCTCCTCCGGCTGGTCAATGAGAGGGACTTCCAGGCCTGGAGCCTGCCCAGTTATCCTCAAAACATCTTTATCCACCTTCTTCAATTCCTTTCCGGAATTATTATAGTGATTCACGACGGTTCCTAGAGATGCCCCAAGCTTTCCATGGTAATCCTCATATTTTTTCAGGTGATTTCCCAGCTCTTCTACCCTCTTTATTATATCCTTAGCTGTTTCCTCAATTTGTAGTGCCTTCAGTCCCTGCAAAACAGTCTGCAAATACGCCAAAAAAGAAGTAGGAGAAACGATAATGACCTTATACTTGCTTGCCGCTCTCTGGATTAAGTTATCTGTTTCCTCTGTAATTGCCCCTATCTTATTTACAAGAAGATCATAGTAAATAGCCTCATGCGGAATGAACATAAAAGCAAAGTCCATTGTCCCTTCTGAAGGCCTAACATACTTTGCCGTCTCCTGAATACGCAGCTTAAGATCATTCACAAAAAGTTTTTCCAATTTTTCTTTTTCTACCGAATTTCTCTCTTCAGTTATTCTGTTGTAATTCTCCAGGGAAAACTTTGAATCAATCGGAATGATTTTATCCTTTACAAAAACAGCCGCATCTACTACTTCACCATTACCAAACATGTACTGCATCTGATACTGCCCTGGAGCCAGGATATTTTTCAATAAAGTCTCAAGATAATATTCTCCTAATATTCCCCTTTGCTTTGGATTCTTTAAAATATCCTGAAGATTCTGTAATTGATCGGCAAATGAAACAACCTGCTTGTTTGTCTCATCCAATTTCGTTAAACCCATAGTCACCTCTCGGATCAATTTAGCAGATTCCGACAGCTGGGCATGCATGGATTCGCGCACATCTTTGGCGCTCTCTCCTATTTTCCTATCAACCGTCCTATTGAGTTCATTTATCTGCTCAAGTATTAATTTAAAACCTGTATCATCTTTTACTGCAGGAGTTTTTCTAGTGAACACGAAAGCCATCACGACAATAGCTATGACGACAACAACTATGAGGGTGATGATAAGACTGGTCATATATGATAGTATATCAGCATGCATGAAACAATCAAAAATCAAATAAAAGAAGCCATGAGGAGCAAGGATGTACTGAGGCTCGAAGTTCTCCGCGGCCTCCAAGCCCTCTTCTCCAATGAATTAATAGCCAAGAAAAGCAGTGATCCTGTTCTTAAAGATGAGGATGTCATAGCGATCATCAAACGTTCAGTAAAGCAAAGAAAAGATTCCATTGAGCAGTTCGAAAAAGGAGGAAGAAACGATCTTGCAGAGAAAGAAAAGATGGAATTGAGGATATTGGAGCAGTTTCTGCCTGCGACAATGAGCCGTGAGGAGATACGAAAGATAGTTGAAGCAAAACTAAAAACAGATGGGCCGGTTGATAAGACAAAGATGGGGCAATTCATGGGAATGATCATGAAAGAGCTAAAAGGTAGGGCTGATGGAGGTGATGTCAAAGCGGTAGTTGACGAAATAACAAAAGGGTGATAGGATTTTGATGCAGTCGTCAAATACCAAACCTTATGGACGATGAACAATCGGAGACGGCCGCAAGGCGTTTCCAAAGAACAAAGGGAGTGACAGCCATTCAAATGTCACTCGAGGAATGGCAGAACCCGCAGTTTCAGCGTCGGGTTCTGCAAAACTCAATTCAACTAAGAAAGGAGGTAATTAGAGGATATCCGAGAAAAAATGACAGGCCGGATGTCCATCGAGGCTGTCCAATCGACTGATACGAACTTAATCAGTCAAAACCCCCGCTGCTAGTAAGGAGCGGGTTTTTATTTGCCCAGGTTTAGATTACAACACCTCCTCAAGTTCAACAAAGAAAGCCGATCCCCTTCCATCTCCAGGAGATTCTGCCCAGATTTTTCCATTATGAGCTGACACAATTTCCTTTGCCACAAAGAGTCCTAGTCCAGTTCCATGAATATTCTGCTTATTGGCATTGTCTGCTCTGGAGAATTTCGCGAAGAGTTTTGGCATAACTGACGAAGCTATTCCAATTCCCGTATCCTTTACAGAAAATACAATTTTCCTATTTTCTTTTTTTATCGACACTTCTACAGAACCTGATGGTGTATATTTCACGGAGTTATCAATGAGGTTAAGGATAATCTGCTTGAACTTGTCTTTGTCGGCCCGTACCATGAACTTTCTATCTTTATCCATATTGAATGAGAACTTCAGCTTGCTCTTTTCTATACTCGGCTTGAGTTCGGCTATGACATCCATTACCAATTGCTTCAGGTCAATCGGCTCAAAAGAATATTTCATGCTTCCAAGCTCAATTCTAGAAATGTTCAGGTAATCATCTACAATGTTCGTGAGAGTTTTTGAAGAGTCGTATATTCTTGTTATAGCGTCACGAATAGCCGTAGAAAGTTTTCCCAGATCCCCCTCTAGAATAAGGGAAGCATAGCCTTTCATGGCGGTTAGAGGAGCGCGGAGCTGGTGGGTGGCGAAAGAGACGAATTCGGATTTCTGCTTGTCTAGTTCTAGGAGACGCTCGTTGGCAACCTGCAGATCAGCAGCCAATTTCTCGATCTTTTCTCGCTGGTTGACTTCTTTGATGACGGATTTGATGAGAAATATACCCACAATGACAATCAACAATAACAAGACTGCATTAGTAATCTGCTCTTGAATATTGTTTGACAGAAAGAACTTTACTAGTATGAAAACCCACAAAATAAAGACGAAAAGTTCAGTTG
>CAYGIZ010000027.1:0-7276 GCA_964350075.1 uncultured Candidatus Saccharibacteria bacterium
CGCCGGTATTCTTGCGTTCCGAAATTTTTCCTTCTATCCTGACCATCGCTCCTTCGGAAATCATTTTTGCAAGATACGGCTGATTGAACCAGACGCAGTGGATTTTACCGGACTCATCTTCCACGTATCCGTTGGCCATGGGAATCTTTGTGCGGAATCCCTTGCTTGTTTTCAATCCGAATATTTTTCCAAAGATCACAGCATCATCTCCTTTTTCCAAGGAAGAAATATTTCTCGTTTCGGAAGTGTTTCCATACCTGACGGGGAAGTGATAGAGGAGATCGTGCGTAGTTTCTATACCCAGCTTGTGAAGGCCGGCTTTCTGTAGAGGATTGACGCGGGAATAGGTCGATAGAGGAGTGGCGGGATTTATGGGCATGATTTTGCATCTTTTACATTAGCTTGAAAGCGTAGTAGATAATGATGCCGACTATTATTATTCCGGCAAATCCGATGTATAGCTTATCCATATGGGGGAATTATACTATAATTTTGATTAAATGTTCTTTTTATGCAAGAATGGGAAAGTGCTGGAAACGTGTCGGAGTGGTCTAACGAGCATCTTTGCTAAAGATGTGAGCCCTTTAAAGGCTCCGAGGGTTCGAATCCCTCCGTTTCCGCAGTAAAATTAATTTACCTCCAATCAATTTCCCCTATCCCATGTTTCCTTAAGTACCCGTTCGCCTTGCTAAATGGCTTAGACCCAAAGAAGCCGCTATCTGCGGAAAAAGGGGAAGGGTGCGCTGACTCAAGCACTTGATGCTTTGTCCTGTCGATCACAGCTCCCTTATTCTTCGCATAATTTCCCCATAGCATAAAAACTAGATTCTCGCGCTCATCAGATAACTTTTTTATGGCAGCGTCGGTAAATTCCTCCCAGCCTTTTTTCTGATGCGAGCCGGGATTGGAAGCGCGGACAGTCAGAGTCGCATTTAAGAGAAGAACACCTTGCTTGGCCCAGCGGGATAGGTCGCCATTTCGTTCTGGTTTCATTCCCAAATCACTCTCTATTTCTTTGAAAATATTTTTCAACGAGGGTGGCAACAGCACATTCTCATGAACTGCAAAGCAAAGACCATTGGCCTGCTTCACTCCGTGATATGGATCCTGTCCTAGAATCACCACTTTTACCTGGTCGAAAGGACAGATATCAAAAGCCCGAAAAATATCTTTTGGATGAGGAAAAATGGTGCCGGATTTATATTGTTCTTTTACGAAAATAGAAAGTTCCTTGAAATATGGCTTATCGAACTCTTCTTCAAGAGCTTTTTTCCAGGAGGGTTCTATGCGTACGGATGCACTATTCATAATTATGGATTATACTATATAAATAAGAAGTAATATTTTATCAAAAATTATATATGAAAATTGAACAAAGACAGTGGACTCCGGCTTCGGGCTGGGTAAAGCATTCTAGCGCGGATTTTTCCAAACCTCCAAGTATTGTATTTGCTTTCGGAGCGACGGCACTTCTCAAGGATAAAAAGTATTTCGAGGAAATAAAAGCAATGTACCCGGAATCCCACATACTCTCATGTACTACAGCCGGGGAAATTTTTAATACGGAAGTTTCTGATAATTCGATCGCACTCGCAGCCGTGCTCTTCGAGAAGACAGAATTGCGTTTCGGAGAAGTGGACATAACTGCCAGCTCTGAAAGCCATGAAGCAGGCAAGAAGCTCGCCCTTAGCCTCCCACAGGAGGGTTTGGTTCATGTCATGCTTTTTTCTGATGGACTCAAAGTCAACGGGACCAGCATCACAAGCGGTCTGACTGAAAATCTGCCAAAGACTGTTTCTGTCACTGGTGGACTGGTCGGGGATGGCGGTAATTTCAAGGAAACATTGGTAGGAATCGACAAGGCTCCAGTGAGCGGGAAGATCGTAGTAGTTGGTTTTTATGGAAGCCAGCTGGAGATAGGTTACGGATCCCTCGGAGGTTGGGATACATTCGGTCCGGAGAGACTAATTACCAAGTCAAATCAAAATGTGTTGTATGAAGTAGACGGCAAGCCCGCGCTGGAGCTTTATAAGAATTATTTGGGAGACCAGGCCAAAGATCTTCCTGGTTCAGGATTGTTTTTCCCTATGAGCCTGCGTCTCAAGAATCCCGGCGGGGAAGAAGTGGAAATTGTCAGGACACTCCTGGCTGTAGATGAAAAAGAGCAGAGCATGACATTTGCTGGAGATATGCCGGAGGGAGTCTATGCCAAGCTTATGAAGGCGAACTTCGATCGTCTGATAGACGGAGCCGAGGGGGCAGCGAATATGAGCTTGAAATCTTTGAAGGAAAGCAAACCGGAATTGGCTATACTTATTAGCTGTATTGGGAGGAAGTTGGTTTTGAAAGAAAGAGTCTATGAAGAATTGGAAGCGGTTCGTGCGGTAGTTGGTGATGCTGCCATGGTAGGGTTTTATTCTTACGGGGAAATCTGTCCAACCGCACCGACAGAGAAACAGTGTCAATTGCATAATCAGACTATGACCATTACTACATTCCGCGAGAATTAAAGTCATGCATAAGACTCTCGAAAGACAGATCAAGAAATTTCTGCAGAATCCTCCTTCTTCGGAAATGAAGGAGTTATTCGAAGCGATCAGCACCACTTACGAGCATTTTGACGAGGATCGTATGCTAACGGAACGTTCATTCGACTTGAGCTCTAGAGAGCTGATGGACATAACGAAGAAGATAGAGGAAAAAGTAGAGATCCGCACCAGAGAATTTCAGCAGGAACATGCCAGATTATTGGCCCTGATAAATAACTTTCCACTGGGCATAATCTTGATCGATGCTGATAATAAAATTGTGGTGCGCAATGATCGTGTTTCCTCCATACTGAATATAAAAAAAAGAAATTATACGCTGGATGATTTTGTGTCGTATTTTCCTGCGGAGGCTGGAATAGGGAGAAGCTGTTCGACTTGCCTCGTGGAGCAGAAATCCGCCGAGGTGAAAGATATTTCCATCGGCAAGAAATTCATCAGGCTGATCATAACTCCTATCTTTGCCAAAGGACAGAATCAGCAAGCTGTCTTCGGTTCACTTTTTATTGTGGAGGATGTAACCGAACAGAAGATCATCGAGCGCTCCAAGGATGAATTCTTTTCCATTGCGTCTCATGAGCTTCGCACCCCGCTCACTGCCATCAAATGGAATGCATCTTTGCTCCGGAACTATTATCCGGCAAGTGGTCTCAATGGAGAAATTGGGCAAGTCATTGATGATATCGAGTCAGCCAGTGCCCGGCTTATACGCATAGTCAACGATTTCTTGGATATGTCGCATCTAGAGCAGAAAAAAATAAAATTGAAGGAGGAGTCTTTTGATCTTTCGGAAACTATTTCTACTATCATTGCAGAATTCCAAGAGGTTGCGATCAGTAAGCATATTCTTCTCACGGCCGGAAAAATGGAAATGGTCCCCCTTATCACGGCGGACAAAGACCGGTTTAGGCAGATACTGGTGAATCTCATCGGCAATGCCATCAATTATACACACGAAGGAAGTATCTCTGTCAGCTTGAGGAAGCAGGGGGATTTTGCCAAAATCTATGTTACCGATACCGGTGTGGGCATTCCTCTGAAAAATCAGTCTCTCCTGTTTAGAAAGTTCCAGCAAGCTGGCGAAAGCACTCTGATCCGCGATGTTTCCCAGAGTACTGGCCTCGGTCTGTATATTTCCAAGCTCATAGTGGAAAGAATGGGTGGAACTATAGCCTTGGAGGAAAGTATTCCGGACAAGGGAAGCACCTTTAGTTTCACTTTGCCGTTGGCGCGGAATGGGCTATGATAATAGAGTATGGAAAAAAATAAGAAAATCATTTATATAGCAGAGGACGATGTTCTGATGATCAGGATATATGAACGCCTTTTCAAAATGAGTGGTTTCGAAGTGGAGATTGCCGCTGATGGGGAAGAGGCTATACAAAAATTGAAGTCACTGAAGGAACCCCCTTCACTTTTTATCCTGGATATTATGATGCCGAAACTTAGCGGTTTCGACGTTCTGGCTTTCATCAAGCAGAATCAGGTCCTGAAAAGCGTGCCTGTCGTCATGTTTACGAATCTTTCAAGTGAAGACGATGCCAAGAAGTCTGCTGACATGGGGGCTCTTCTCTACCTTATCAAAAGTGAATACTCGCCGAAGGAGATCGTGCAGAAGATCCAGGAGGTTATCGTGTAATCTCCTTCATAATCAGGTCAGTGCGCCAGAGCCATAGCTCTGACGTCCGTGTATCCGGCCCGTATAAGAGCATTTCTTGCTTCTGCAAAAGTGCTGCCGGTTGTTGTAACATCGTCAATAAGAATAATCGGGTGCCGGAGAGAAATGCTGACCGCACTGAATATGTCTTGTGTATTTTTAATTCTATCTTCTCGATTCTTAAGCGTTTGCCTCTCTGTATGTGTTGACCTGAACAAGATATCAAGCCTCTTTTCATATTGTCCTAGTTTGGCCAGTGCGTCCACCAAGAGTTCACACTGATTGTAGCCCCTCTCTTTTCTTCTTTTGTGAGAAATAGGAATCGGGATCAAAACGGCCTCTTGATTTCCTAGCACTTTATGCATCGCAAATGCTCCGCATTCAATTGCATGTCGGTTTTTCTTGTATTTTATGCTCCAAATCAGTTCTACAGCGAGAGGATCTTTGTAGGCGAAGAGCGAGGTTATGTAAGGAAAGGGAGATAGTGGCGGGGGCGTAAGATAAGAAGAAAGGTTTTCAGGATTTATCGATCGCAACATAAGAGCCTCTCTGGAGGGAGGAAATAAGAAGTCAATAGCCATTTCGAGAAGTTTCATTGCGATATTTTAACATGCTATAATAAAAGCAATATGAATCTATCAGGCTTATTATCATTGCTGCCAAATCTCTTTGCAAAGAAAGATCAGAGCGTGCTTGGTATCGACATTGGATCTTCTGCTGTCAAAGTAGTGCAGATAAAAAAGAAAAGGGGCAAGATCGTACTTGAGACATATGGCGAGCTGGCTTTGGGACCTTATGCCGGCATTGAAGTAGGACGCGCTACTAATCTAACACCGGAGAAGACTGCAGAAGCATTGAAGGATATTCTCCGTGAAGCAAAGACAACCACACTATCCGCGGGGGTGTCTCTCCCTCTTTCCTCTAGTCTCATCTCTTTCATTACAATCCCGCAAGTTCAGGACAAACAACTGTCTGACGTCATTTCTCTAGAGGCGCGCAAATATATTCCAGTTCCAATGAATGAAGTCATGCTTGATTGGTCGCTCATCCCACGCGAAGATTCTTTCAGTACTGATGAGGAGAATAGTAGTGAAACCGTGCCTAAACAACAGAGTCAGGACGTTCTTGTGGTGGCGATTCACAACGAGTATATAAATAATTATCAAGCCATCATGAATACCGCCGAGGTAAAAACTTCTTTTTATGAAATCGAAATATTCAGTTCTATTCGTGCTGTCATCGATCAAGGTATCCAGGCTGTCATGATCATAGATATGGGTGCCAGAACCACCAAGCTTTACATTGTGGAGAGGGGAGTCCTGCGATCCTCGCACATTATAAATAAGGGTGCCCAGGATATCACGCTCGCGCTTTCAAAGTCACTGAGCATAAGCATTGCTGAAGCGGAAAATATGAAAAGGCTGCATGGCCTGAAGGGCGGTCCCGAATACAAGGAATTGACAGAGATCATCACGGTCAATCTCGACTACGTCTTCTATGAGGCAAATGCCACGCTTTTAAATTATCAGAAGAAATACAATAGGGACGTTTCAAAAATCATTCTCACTGGAGGAGGAGTTCTGCTCAAAGGTTTCGCAGACCTGGCGAAGATAAGTTTCCAGACAGAAGTGGTCTACGCCAATCCTTTCGGTAAGCTGGAGACTCCGGCTTTCCTGGCAGAGCAATTCAGCCAGGCTGGTCCGGAATTTGCTGTTGCCATTGGTGTAGCTCTTCGTCGCTTAGGTGAAATAGAATAGCTGGATCCAGTAGATATACACATTTTTACTAGGTGTTTGTTTTCTGCTCCTGTATAATTAAAGGAAAATGGAAACTAATTTCCAAACATCATTCATTCCAAAGAAGCCGCTCCTTGCCCATGAAGGCCATACCGCAAAATCAGGAGCAAGTCTATTCATGGCAATAGCTACTTTCATCTTCATCCTTTCCATAGCCGGCGCCGGGGTTACTTTTGCTGCAAAAGTAGTCTTGCTAAAAAGCCAGGAAAAACTAAAGATTGATCTCGCGGAAAATGAAAAGCGCTTCAATGTTCCTCTCATCACCCTCTTGACAAGGGCAAATGCAAAAATAGATCTGGCGAACCAGCTCACAAAAAATCATATTGCTGTCTCTGAAATTTTCAACATTATCAGTAGGTTAACGATAGATGGAGTGAAGTTTAGCAGTTTTGAATTTCTAGCTACAGACAAATCATATCGGATAAAAATGAAAGGAATAGCGAATAGCTTCAATAGCGTGGCCTTTCAGTCTGATGTCTTCGGATCCTCCCAGAAATACGGAACCAACAAGGTAATCAAAAATCCCGTCCTTTCTGATCTGTCTGTTGATCCGAACGGCAATGTCCTCTTCAATTTTTCTGCCGAATTAGCCCAGCCGGATATTTCCTATGAAAAGACGCTAGCAGATAAATAATATGAATAAAAACGCCACAGCAATCATCCTTATCATCCTCGCCATTGGAATATATTTTACTTTTACGCGCAATAAGCTTGACGAGCTCAAGGGAATACGAGCGGTAAACAGCGAGTATCAGCAGGCGATAAATAATGCCGAGCGGCTAGTAAAGGTACGAGATAGCGTACTGGCGGCTTACAATAATATAAGTGAGACAGACAAGGACAGGTTAAACAAGCTAGTGCCTGATAATGTGGACAATGTACGACTGATCATAGATGTGAAGGATGATATAGCAGCAGCACACGGTCTTTCCTTGAAGAATATTAAAACCAGTTCTCCAGATATGCAGCAGCAACAGCCAACTGGGACAAATACCGAAGTGGGAAACACGAGTAAGTATGGCATGGTGACCCTTTCATTTAGCGTCACTACGAGCTACCAGATTTTCATGGATTTTCTAAAAGATCTGGAAGCCAGCCTGCGAATCATGGACATTTCCAAGCTGACTGTTGCTATAAATGAAACTGGCGGATATGATTTCGGCGTAGAGGTAAAAACATACTGGCTAAAGCAATAAAATATGCATAAACCAACATCAAAAAAATCGATTCTTGTAACCATCGCATTCGCCTTACTTTTAGTCTTGGCTTATCTGTAT
>CAYGIZ010000028.1:0-7219 GCA_964350075.1 uncultured Candidatus Saccharibacteria bacterium
TCATATTCCAAGTCAGCGTCCTGAATAACCACGATATCCCCAGTTGACTTTCGAAATCCATCTATGAGCGACGAGCCTTTCCCCATATTTTTTTCATGATGGATGACTGCATAATTTTCCTGCAATCTATCAATGATTTTCCTAGTCCCGTCATTAGAGGCGTCATTGACGATGATTACCTCTTTGATTATATTTTCCGGAAATTTGACGGCATTGAGACGCTGGAGCAATTTCTCCAGAGTATTTTTTTCATTATAAACCGGAATGATGATTGATAATTTCATTTTGCATCCATCGTGTTATTCTTGAAAACTAATTTCTTATAGATAAAATAGCTCCATAATGCCACGATCCCCGAGGCCAGGAATTGCGAGATCATATAGTAGAATCTGAAGATGTCAGTAAATATATAGAGAAGCGATGTGTTCACCGCTAGATTAATGATAGCGATCACGACATATACCGCAAACTTTCTGTGAGTCTCCTCCGTCGAATGATCCTGGAATGTCCATCTTTTTTGCATAATGAAACTCACAACAACCCCGCAGGAAAAGGCGAAAATTCCCGAGATCAGATAATGAAGCCTGGCTATGTCAGTGAGGATGTAAATTAAGCCCAAGTTCACAATAGCAGCCGTACCGCCGGAGAATAGATAGCGGACGATATGATGATTGAATGCCGGCTTGATGATGTCCATATGTTATATGATTGTGGACATAATACCGCGAGCGATGCGTTCTGCCGTATGCCCCACTATCTCCGCTCCAACTTCACGCGCCACGCCAACATCTGTAGAGACTATCTTAGACCCGGCCGCTTGCGCCTCGACGAGCGTCATTCCATAGCCCTCATACCATGATGTCACGAGGAAGCAGTCACAGGTCTTGTAATATGAAACCATATCGTTTTGCCAACCTTCAAATATCACCGACCTTTCAATATTGAGTTCTTCTGCTTTTCTTTTCAATTCCACATCTTCACTTCCCGAACCGACAATCACCAGTCCAGCCGATGGGACTTTTTCCAGAACCATTTTGAAAGCCTGCAGTGCCATGCCGATATTTTTTTCTTTTTCTAAACGCGACGCCATCAGTACTATTTTGGAAAACTGCGGATATTTTTTACGCAAATCCGTCATGATCGGCGCATTTTTTATTTTCTCTGTATCTACCGCTATGGGCCTGACTTCTATATTTTCCCCGTTTCCAAGGTATTTTTTTATTCTTTCTGACACGACGCGTATATGATCAGCTCTTTTCAAGGTATATTTTGAAATCAAAGTCCTTATGCGGTTAGATTTTTGGAAATATGGACTGCCGATATCAGTATGGACCTGCAATTCCAGCCTCGTGTCCTTTTTCAGCAACGCACCGACGAGGCCGGTTTCAAAAGGATCCTGGCAAGTTATATTGTCTATTTTCTTATTTTTCATTATAAACTTTCCCAATCTTATGGCGTCAAATGCATAGAAAAATTTTGAGACGGAGCGGGTAGGATAGACCCAGATATTCGAGCCAAGCACTGTTTCAGAAAAATTTTTATTGGAAAATACTATTATGTGCACCTCCTCATATTTCCTGGCGTATTCGATCTGCCGGAGAGCGACAGCGCTCGCCTTCTCAAATATTTTCCTGTCTGTGGATATCATCAGTAGCTTCATAATTTTAAAGTTTCTTCAGCTATTTCTCTCCACGTATGGGTAAAAGTGAAATTCTTTATTTTTTGTACCTGCAAATCGTAATTTTCTTTTCTGCATAGCCATAAAACTTTTTCTCTTATATCCTGCTCATTCACCGGATCAACAGTAATCGCAATATCCCTTATTCGATCCATCAATCCATTCTCCCTGGTGATAATAAACGGTTTATTATATCTGATCGCTTCTAATATCATGTTGGGACTGATGTCTCCGAGTGAGACTAGGATCACCGCGTAACACCCTGATATCTTCTTCATGAATTCCTCATGAGGATAATTTTCCATATCCAATCTTACTTCAGAAATTCCTTCAAAGGATTTTTCCAGCACAGAGAGATTCTTCCACTTCAACTTGCGGGTCCCGCCAATGAAATTCTTCTGCACAGGCTCCGCTCCATCCATCTTTTCTCCATAGAAGTTTTCTATAACATATATGTTATCTGGCGCCAGACCATATGCCTTGGTGAATATGTCCTTTTGCCAAGCAGTCGAAAAAACTAGACGTCTGACATGCTGCAAAGTCCATTGTGTTAATTTAAAAATTAATTTTTCTTTGCGTGACCATTTTTCTGTCGACTGACCATAGAAATCCTTCAGTAGAACCATATCGCCCGTCCTCTCGACGTATCCTTCCCAGAGAAAATCTCCACCGGTGCGAATTGTTATTTTTTTAATAAAAAGGACTGCAGCCAGAGTTGCAGGAAAACCGACACTCATCGTGTCTAGAGCGTAAAGTCGATTGCACCAGATGACCGTCGGAATAATTTTAAGAAAAAAATATAGATGGCGGATTCCCGTCGGCAGCTTATGTTCTATCCCATAAGTCTTGACTTTTACCCTATGGCCCATCTTTTCCCATTCATTCTTGATATTTTCAGCGTATTTGGCCGGACCTCCTATGGCCGGCGGGTATATGCCTGTAGCGAGCAGTATCTTCATAGTCTTGCAAATATACCCTTCATCTGCTCCGCTATCAAGTCCCAGTCGTACTTCTCTCTTACCATACTTCTGGCATTCTCTACAATAGATTCACATAGCGCCTTATTCCCCATTAGAAGCTCAACTTTCTCCGCAATGCTCTGTGGATCTCCAGCATTGCAAAACAATCCTGTCCGGCCATCATTTAGAAAATCCGGAATTCCACCAACAGGAGTGGCAATGACCGGTAAACCCGCAGCCATTGCTTCAATGAAAGACACGCCAAAGCCTTCAGAGAGTGATGGTCTTATAAAAATATTTGAGGCATGCAAATATATCGGCATTTCTCGATGAGGTATAAACCCTGCAAATTTTATTCTGTCAGTTAGTCCGAGCAAGTCAGTTTTTTCCTTCAACATATTTTCGAGCGGTCCGGTTCCAAGAATGAGAAGTTTTACGTGTTCTGGCACGTGAGCAAGCGAATCAATTATGTCCGCCACGCCGTTCTTCGCAACCAAGCGAGAAGTGGTGATGAGGACAGTATCGAAAGGATCAATTCCCAGCTCATGCTGAAGAGCCTTGATCTGGCTTTGTGTCGGTCTTTCTGAAAAGAATTTATAGTTAACTCCATTCGGAACAACTTCCGTGGGACAGGTAGCTCCCATTTGTTTTGCATAATTTGCGAGAAAAGTTGAGAGTGCATGTATATAGTTTGCTTTCTTAAATATCTGCACATAAAACACATACATCATCCCTAGAGCTTTCCTGATATGCTCCACCGAATCTCCCTCCTGCAGATTCAAAAGAAACGGAACTTTTTTATGTATGATCTTGAAAAATAAAGCCGAGAAGGCATTGAAGCTTGCCATGATCGACCAAATGAAATCGTATCGATGCTTATGATGCAGGGACAAAGATTTCATAAACGCAAAAAAAACATATTGGAATTTTACCAAGTATGAAATGGGCGGAACTGAATTGCCCTTGATATGAATCCTCGGTCCGACCCTATAGACATTTATATTTCCGATCTTCTCAAATCTCGATGATCCGGCGTACATTGTGATCATATCGAACTCAACATCACGTACCCGATCGGTGATTTCTTTTACCGCAACCTCTGCCCCGCCCACGAGATGCGGATAATATGATAACGAAAAGATGAGTGCCTTCTTCATTTTATTCTATTTTCAAAACTTTCTTGAGTTCTTCCGAGGAAATTTCTTTTGTATTGTTTTCAATAATCCTCGGAGCTTCTGTTTTTATTTCTTCTTTCTTTTCATCCTTTTTACCCAGGACAGAAGCGAGTGCATTCCTCAATTCATTGACTCTCTCCGGAGTAGCCTCCTTTTGAGCGGGCTTTGGCTGTGGAACCTTTGGAGCAAGATTTGATAGAGGCATAGGAACTGTCTGCGATATTGGCTTGGGAATTGTCGGTAAAACAGTTTTGAAGGGCTGATGTACTTGAGCAGCAGGAAAAGGCTTTGGAACAGGCTGAACTACAGGCTGCGTAACCGGACGTGGAACAGGACGTGGAGGCGGAGCAACAGGCTCATGCCAGTCCGCGATCGCTTTTTCTACTTCCGGTCGAGCGTGAGCGAATTGTTTACGCGACATCTCGATAGCAAGCTGCATGCTGGATTGTTCCGGCTGCGGGATTGGCGGAAGGGTTGTCGCGGAAAAAGGCGGGGAGCTGATACCATCTATCATAAGTTTCAGATATATCTGCGCGAATCCTAGATTCACAATATCCTCCGCGGTGAACTGCGGAGCAAACTCCTTTTCCAGTATTTCCGCGTCGTAAGCTCCAACACGAAAGACGATCATTGTTCCGACGTTGCCGAATACTGCCGCCCTTACCTCTTCTTCCATCTGCTCTATATACTGATGTGCCATCGTCAGGTTTAGTTTGTATTTTCGGGCCTCGGAAAGGATATCTGCAAATGATTCGTTAGCAAAAGACTGGAACTCGTCCACGAAAAGATAGAAATTGGGAAGATCTCTTAGTATGCGATCAGGCACATCGGCTCTGGATAGAGCTGCGAGATATATTTTGGTAATCAGCATTCCTCCCAAAAGATTAGCATTTGTCTCACCAATTCTTCCCTTCGAAAGGTTGATAATCATGATTTTTCTGGCATCCATAAGCTCACGGATGTTAAAAGATGATTTAGCCTGACCGATCATGTTTCGGATGAGAGCATTGGCCGTGAACTGTCCGATCTTATTCTGGATTGCTGGCACCGCTTCCGCTGCCATTCGTTCTGTATAGTTCGCGAACTCTTCCGTCCAAAAAGACTTAACGGCGGGATCGGTTACGTTGGAGACAACCTTTTCCCGAAATCTCTTGTCAGAAAGCATTCTGTTTACTCCAAGGAGTGTCGCATCCGGATATTCCAGAAGAGCGAGGAGTGTGTTTGTCAAAATATATTCCATTCTGGCTGACCATGCATCCTGCCAGATTTTTTTGAAAGTGCTCATAAGCCCCGACACTACAAGGTGCCTCTTGTCAGGATCTACACTCTCGAGTACATTGAAAGAAATCGGATATTCAGTATCGAAAGGCGCGAAGTAGACAACATCTTTTACTCTCTCAGGAGGAATGTATTCCAGCAGCAGATCTGCGGTCTTGCCATGAGGATCGATGAAAGCCATTCCCTCCACATTCTTGATATCCTGCACCGCCATGTTTTCCAACAGAGTGGATTTCCCCATTCCTGTTTTTCCTATCACATACACATGCTTCGTCCTGTCCTTGGCTTTTATTCCAAAATTCACTTTCTTGTTCCTTGCATCAGTCTGGGCAAAGTATGTGATTCTTTCTTCGTTCATAGTATTGCAAATATTACCGTTATTTTACCACATTTATATATAAAACAGAACGACCCCCGGCATAAAAGCTCTAAAGGGTCGCGATATAACACTGCATAATTTTACGAATCGAAAAAAATAACCGCGGGAACCTCTACATGACCACGGCGGACATGAGCCGCTCGATAGCATACTGTCGTGTGCAAGATCGAGATATGATTCTCGAACTTGACTCGCCCGGTTTCAATTTGACATGCCCGGGAATTTTCACCAGAAGTGAAGATTTCCCATAAGACTTTGCGTTGTCAAACCAGTTTCCTGCCTCCTGGTGTGTGATAGTTTGATCCACTATTCCTTTTGCCATAACATTAGGTCTCTACGCTGTTTTCTTGATAGCGAGTGGTCGTCCTTTCCTCTAAAGACGTACGCTACCATCCGGAATATAATGCTACTACCTAGAGCTGTTTTTGTAAAGCCTCTTCTGTATACCTATTGCTTGCATTCCACATCATCCAGCTTGTCAGGCCGACATCGTACGTAGCTTGGACCTGCGCTTTCACCATTGCCGGAGTATATGTAGTCCCTCCAATACTGAAATCCTGCAGCCATGGACGGAGCTTGGACGGGGTCGTACTGGCGAGAACCGCGCGGTCATATCCTTTTTTCATTGCATAAAATATAACTTCGTAAGGCATGGCTGCTGGATTTTTCCAGCCGTTGAAATTCGGTGGGTAGTGCGAAGGATAGACCATCGGCGCGACATAATCAAAGTGGGCCAGGGCGTCCTCCAGGATCTGCCCGATTCCTAAATCATCTTTATTTGAAGTTGTCATACCGAAAAGGTCGAGAGAGATCGGAATATTTTTTGGACGATACGTATTGTCTATATGTGCGAAAAATTCTTTCAGAACATGCGATTTGACTTTACCCTGGCTGTAGGGATAGGAAATATCGTCCATGTTTCCATCTGAAGGAAACCGAATGTAGTCAAAATTCAGCTCATCAAAACCGACCGCGTAAGCTTCATCGCCTATGAGAGTTATATAATCCCAGACTGGTTTTGCCCCTACATCGAGCCAGCTTATTCCCTTTCTATCCTTCCAGACAGCTCCAGATTTTGTCTTCACAGCCCATTCGGGGTGAGTCTTCACCAGATGTGAATCTTGAAAGACAGAAATGCGTCCGATCACATAAATGCCCTTGTCATGCAGCATGCCAATAAATTCTTTTATATCCGGTATTCTTTTTTCCACAGAGCCGAATTTTGCCAGTTCGTGGTTTTCTACTTCAAACGAAATTCGTCCAGTATAGTCTTTTATATCCAGAACAACTGCGTTCAATTCTGTCCTCTCTATGAGGTCTATGAGATCGGCACGCATTTTCATATGGCCTCCGACATGACTAGTCATATATAGTGCCTTCAGAGGTTCCGGCGTAGGAAGATGCTTCACGATAAATGGTGAAGGTACTGTTATAGGTGCGGCTATTTGATACAAGGAATCATAGGCGAAATTGTTAATAGGCAAAGAGGAAACAACGAAGACTCCCACAATGAGAATCGTTAAAGCTGTGATAGTCCTCCCAATTTTCATATTATTGCTTATTCTCTATGAAATTGTATGAAATTATGATAATGGAGATTCCTGAAAGCACAGCTATGACTTTATGCCAGAAAGACGGAATTCCTAGGAAGAGGAAAACGATTATCAGTACACCGATCAGGCAGAGCAATTGTCTCTTTGACATAAAAATATTTTTTAATTTTATGACAGTAGTATACCACAGCTATTCT
>CAYGIZ010000029.1:0-7120 GCA_964350075.1 uncultured Candidatus Saccharibacteria bacterium
GAGTAAACTTTACTACTTCTTTTATGAAACTAGAAAAGTTTTCTTTCATAGGGCAATTGTATTATGGAAAATCATTTGACACAAGATTTATAAGTGTGCCACACTATTGTCATGACATACATCATCGCAGGTCTGGGAAATCCGGGAGTGGAATACGAGGGGACGAGGCATAATACAGGAAGAATTATTCTTGACGCTCTTAGAATTGCTTCTGAACTTAATGAGCTTAAGTCTGACAAGAAAAGCAATGCTCTAATTGTGAAAGGAAAAATAGTAATGAAGCCAGTCATACTTGTTGCACCGGAGACTTTCATGAATAATTCCGGAAAATCACTGATCCATTTTGTAAAAAGCGTGAAAGCTGCTGAAAAATTGATTGTGATCTATGATGATTTTAATTTACCTCTTGGACGGATTCGTATTTCCTTCAATAGGAGCTCGGGAGGCCATAATGGATTAGACTCAATTATCAAACATCTAAAAACGGAAGCATTTTTGCGCGTGCGCATTGGTGTGGCTCCTGAAAATTCGAAAGGTAACGCAAAAACTCCTCATGGTGATGAAAAAATAGAAAAATTTATTTTAGGGAAATTTAAAGAGGACGAGATGAAAGAGTTAAAGAAGGTATCGAAGAAGGCAGTTGAGGGAATTGAGACTATTTTGAAAGAAGGGAAGGATAAGGCGATGAGCGTTCTGAATGCTGGGTAGCTACTTCTTCTCCCCCGTAAATGAAAGCGCCATTTTCTGCTCCTTCACATCAAACAATGTAATCTTGAAATTGTAGTTCTTTCCAAGCTCCAAAGTCTTGCGAAGCTTTTCTTCTGAACCAAATTCAGATATATGCACAAGTCCTGCGATCCCTTCTTCAATAGAAGCCAGAGCCCCATGCTTATTGAACTTGATGATGACACCCTGAACTTGCATGTCTTTCTTGTACTTCTTGCCGGCTTCTACCCAAGGATTTTCCTTCAACGCTTTCATTGATAGGGAAATCTTGCCTTCTTTGATTTCAATTATCTTAACTTTAACTTTCTGACCTACCTTAAAGAGAGCTCTTGGATCCTCAACGAGAGACCAATCGATTTCAGATATATGAACAAGACCCTCCAGACCTTCTTCGATCTTTATGAAAACTCCAAAATCCACGATACCGGTCACAACTCCCTCCACTTCGTCCTCGACTTTGTATTTTCCAATAATCTTCTCTTTATCCTTCTGTTCAGGATTCTTTTCAGAGAAAATGAGTTTGCCTTCCTTTGGCAAAGCGGAAATTATGGAAACGGAAATTCTCTGTCCAACAAGCTTTTTCAGTTCTTCCAAGATCTTATCTTTGTCACCGTCATTTACTCGTGGGTAGTGCTCGGTCTTGAGCTGGGAAGCAGGCAGAAATCCTGTGATGCCCTGCCATTCTATGATGAGGCCTCCTTTGTTGGCTTCGATTATAGGAAGCTCGAGAATAGTCTTGTTCTTGATGAGCTCCTCGGCTTCGCTCCAGATGAGCGCCTGGCGAGCCTCTTTTAGAGAAAGCTCTATGTATCCCTCCTTATTATCTGTATCCACCACCTTGGCGGCGATGACATCACCGATATTTATCTTCTTGATGATATCTCTGGCTGTGATGAATTCACGGCCATAAATAATACCCGTTCCTATAGGAGCGAGATTCACATATACCGCTGACTTTTCTATGCTTATAACCGGCCCTTCTACTAGATCGCCTATAACTGGTGGATTCTTGGAATCATTCAAGACCTTATCCATTACGTCGTTGACAATCGGCTTTATTTCTTCTGTTAACACTTTTTATATACGTTCCGCTTTTTAGCTAATAATACAAAGGTGCTCCTGCGAGCGTTGCGGGGTTACGTATGTATGGCCTACTATATGGGATAATTGTTTTTTTGTCCACTTTTTGCTATAATACACGTATGGTTATCACCTATTACGGCGCCGAATTCTTCAAAGTGCAATTTGGAGACATTACCCTGGCCTTCAACCCCATATCAAAAGATTCCAAGCTCAAGCCCAGCAGATTTGGCGCGGATATCGTTTTTGTGACTGCTAATCATGAGGATTACAACGGCGTCGACCAAGTCACTCACGGAGACAAGAAGCCTTTTCTCGTTACTGGTCCCGGTGAATATGAGGTGAGGGGAGTTTTCATAAAAGGTCTGCCTTCGGAAGGTTCAAACCTCATCAATACCATATATACTGTGTCACTCGAAAATATGAATATTTGTTTTCTCGGTGCGCTCAATACTCCCGAGCTGAAGGCCGAGACAGTCGAAGCTCTGGACGAAATAGACATTCTTTTTGTGCCGATTGGAGGCGGTGGAGTATTAGATCCGGCCAAAGCATACAAGCTGGCTGTTTCTCTTGAGCCGAAAATCATCATACCAATGCACTACGATGACGCTTCGCTGAAGCATTTTCTAAAAGAAGCCGGAGAAAATCCAAAGCCTGAAGCCAAGTTAACACTGAAGAAAAAAGATTTGGAAGGCAAGGAGGGAGACGTAATGGTACTCGAAGCAAGCGTATGATACATCATATAGAAAATCACATAGAGAAGATGAGAGAAAAGCCCGAGCATGTGCGGAAGCAGTATGCTTTCCTGACCTCACTTGGCATCACCGTCATTATTTTCATGTTCTGGGTCGCTTCTTTCAGCGGTTCATTCGCTCTGGATTCTGCCGTGATTGCCGATGAGCCAAAAGCTAAGTCACCAATCAGTTCTCTAACCGCAAATGTCGGTGATGCTTACAACTACGTCAAAGATATGATTTTTGGAGTAAATCAGGCGGAGTACGAGTCGGATAATATCGAGGTTGTGCCGGGGGGGGGGGAATTAGGCTTCATTAGGTCTTGACTTCTATCCATACCTTAGTATATACTTTGGTATATGAATACAAAAACACTTTTGACTGTAAAAACGGATAAGAACCTTAAGGAAGCGGCTCAAAGGACTGCCCAGGCTTTAGGCTTTTCTCTGGGAACTCTTGTAAATGCATACCTTAAACAGTTTATACGGACAAAAGAAGTTTCGTTCGAAGAAACTTATAAACCTTCAGAGTACCTGAAGTGGGCAATAGAAGAATCTAGAAAAGAATATGCCTCTGGAAAAATGAAGGCTTATAAGAATGTGAAAGAGTTGAAAAAGGCACTCAAGGCCTAATTATATTTCCAAATCATGCTGCTTCCATCCTCTGAATTTAATAAGCGCTTCAAGAAGCTGTCTAAAAAGATGCAACAAAAAGTTCTCGACAGACTTGATATTTTTGAAGCTGATAAGTTTGATGAAATTCTTGATAATCATAAATTAACTGGAGAATACGAGGGGTGTAGAAGCATTGATATCACGGGAAATGTGCGGGTAATTTATGAAGAGATAAAGGAGGGTGTATATGTCTTGGTTAGCGTGGGAACGCATACGCAGTTGTATGGGTAGCTGTATGCAAAAAGTGACGAAAATTTCGTCACTTTTAGAAGTGGAGGAAAAGAAGAAGCCCGACCTGTGAAGATCGAGCTTACCTGAAGTGTTGAAGAGTCAGGGTTTTCGTGTGAAGGCTGTGTCAGTGTTTCCCACTGACTCGTCTCTTAGTTATTTTTTCCAAAAACCAATTCCTCAAACCTACTAGGTCAAGGAAAGGGAAGATGAAAATGAGAATTATGTCGGTAACTGCTTCCTTTGGACGTGGAATGCCGAAAGCAATGCAATGATCGAACTTTTGTCCCAAACATAACCAGCGGACTCTCAGGTAGTGAAGAAAGGTTGAGATTATGATCAGATCTTTTTCCAGATCATCAGAGATTCTCTGTGCAATTTCTATTTGCTCGATGGTTTCCTGTGCTTTCCTCACAATCATTATGTTTTCATCACTTACATCAAGCTCTCGCAATGCCATATCGTAGAGATCAGCTTCGTGCCTTTCGCCTGCAATATGGACATTGCTGATGACGAGGATTTTCCCGCCGGTCTTTTCCTGAAGGTCTTTGGCCTTCACCAAACCTCTGTGCCAATCCTGCTTTTCCCTCGGTCCGATCCTTCCAGTCTGGTGGGGACTTTTGGTGAGGGGAAGAATTAAGTATTCTTTCACATTACTCCTTTCTGATGTGTTAGTTTTTAAACATCCCTGTGCAGAGTACGAAAATTTCCGATTTTATTGTTTTGCAAGCATTTCAACTTACGGGTTCAGTCTAGTTGTATGGTATCATGCTTTAGTATTTATGTCAAGGTGTCATTCCGCATGACATTTCTCTTATTTCTGCTATAATATACTGACAAATATGGCAAAAAACTCCGATAACACCCCCAACTCCAAAGATCCTCAAGGTGAAAAGAGAAACCCCTCTTTAGGTATCATTTCCCGAAGCATTACCACAGAAATGCGCGAGTCGTATCTCGACTACGCCATGTCCGTCATCACAGCCAGAGCATTGCCGGATGTACGTGACGGTCTCAAACCGGTTCACCGCCGCATCCTCTACGCCATGCATGAGAAAGGACTGACAGCTAGCGCGAAATTCCGAAAGTCTGCCGTCGTCGTTGGAGATGTGCTCGGAAACTACCACCCTCACGGAGACGTCGCCGTCTATGATTCCATGGTCGTGATGGCCCAGGATTTCAAGATGCGATATCCGCTGATCGCCGGTCAGGGAAACTTTGGAAACATCGACGGAGACTCCGCCGCCGCTATGCGATACACCGAGGCCAAGATGTCACGGCTATCTAGTGAGCTTTTGAAGGATATTGAAAAAGATACGGTGGAATTCCGGCCGAACTACGACGGCACTCGAAAGGAACCAATCGTCCTTCCTACTGCCGTCCCAAATCTTCTACTAAACGGAACTTTGGGTATTGCTGTCGGTATGGCTACGAACATTGCTCCACACAATCTTGGAGAAGTCGTGGATGCTACTGTGCATCTCCTCGAAGATAAAGAGGCAACTACAGAAGATCTTCTGACTCATATCAAGGGTCCTGATTTTCCTACAGGCGCCATCATGTACGGTGAGAAAGATATTCATCATGCTTATTCTACAGGTCGAGGAGGAATAGTAGTGAGGGGTGAGGCGGAAATTGTCGAAGACAAAAAGGGTCAATACCAGATCATCATTTCTTCTATTCCATATCGCGTTAATAAGGCTGATCTAATCATGAAGATCGCCGACCTTGTCCGCGACAAAGCTATCGAGGGCATAAAAGGACTGCGCGATGAATCCGATAAAGAGCTTAGAATTGCAATTGATCTCAAACAGGGTGCGCACCCAGAGAAAGTGTTGAATTTGATTTACAAGCATACCCAGTTGGAAGATACTTTTCATGTTAACAGCATCGCCCTAGTCAACGGCGTTCCCCAGACTCTTTCCTTGAAATCAATTCTTGAGGAATTCATTATTCATCGAATAGAAGTCATCCGCCGTCGCACGAAGTTTGATTTGAATAGGGCAGAGGAAAGAGAGCATATTCTCATTGGTCTCAAGAAAGCTCTTGATCATATTGATGAAATCATCACTCTCATCCGAGGTTCGAAGGACGCTATCGAGGCGCACGCGAACTTGATGAAAAAATTTAAATTCTCCGAAAAGCAGGCGACCGCAATCCTTGAAATGAGACTGCAGAAATTGGCGGGGCTTGAAAGAAAAAAAGTATTAGATGAATTGGCGGAAGTCCAGAAGCTCATAGAGGCTCTGAAGGAAATATTGGGAAGCGAGAAGAAAGTCAGATCTCTCATCAAGACTGAACTAACAGAAATTAAAACTAAATACGGCGACGAGCGAAGGACAAGACTCATCAAGCACGGTTTGAAGGACTTTAATCCTGAAGATTTGATTCCTGACCAGGAAAGCGTTCTTGTCCTGACAAAGGGCGGATACATAAAGAGGACAAATCCCGATGAATACAGAAAGCAGAAAAGGGGAGGCGTGGGTGTCGTTGACCTGGACACAAAAGAGGAGGATTTTATTTCCCATCTCATCTACGCCAGCGCTCACAATGACCTTCTTTTTTTTACAGATAAAGGCAAGGCGTATCAAATAAAAATGTATGATCTTCCTGAAGGCAAGAGAGCGACAAAAGGAAAATCAATCATGAACTTTTTGTCTCTAGCGGAAGGAGAAAAAGTGACGTCTATATTGCCAATGCCGAAGAATAAAAAAGAAGCCGATGGACTTGCGTTGATGATGGTCACAAAAGGCGGAACAGGCAAGAAGAGCTCCGCAAAGCATTTCCATGACGTGCGCAGATCAGGCCTCATCGCCATCACTCTTGATAGCGGAGACGAGCTCATGTCAGCTTCCTTTGTTTCCAAGGGAGATGATGTTGTAATTGCTACAAAGGACGGACAATCTATAAGATTCAAGGAATCCGATGTTCGCGAAATGGGACGAAACGCGGCCGGTGTCCGAGTCATCAAACTTGGAAAGAGTGACGAAGTTATCAGTGCGGATGTGGTTTCGAAAGATGCCAAGAATCCCGCCCTCTTTGTCATGGGTTCAAATGGCTATGGAAAAAAGACCAAACTTTCAGAATACAAGACGCAGAACAGAGGGGGTTCCGGAATCCTTACAATGAATGTAACCGCAAAAACAGGACCGCTCATGGGCGCCAAGGTCGTGACCGATGATGATGAAGAAATAGTGGCGATGTCCAAGAAAAGCCAGGTCATCCGCGTTGATATAAAAGAAATACCGGCTCTAGGCCGCTCTACCCAAGGTGTACGTGTCATGAAACTGCGCGAGGGGGATTCATTGGCTAGCTTGATTTGTCTATAAGAAAACTCACTTGCCATCCTAGCCAAGTGAGTTTTGTGTTTTAGCCCAATTTTTTCTCCATTTTTTGGCGGAGATTGATAAAGGCTGATTTTATGCGTTTCCGGGAATCATTAGGGATTGCCAGATCGTTTAAATTATAGAAGTACAGCCTTTTTATTGGCGGAAACTTCATGATCCGATCGATGCGTTCTGCTAGATTTGGCCGAGCTTTAGAGAAGAGTTTGACCTCTCCCTTATCCTTGACCAACCACCCTCGGCTTGCAGAATTGCTGACATGCTCGAAGTCGTCTATTATGACCGTGACGCTCAAGTCATTATCGAATTCAGCGGCTCGGCGGCAGGCAGACCT
>CAYGIZ010000030.1:0-6702 GCA_964350075.1 uncultured Candidatus Saccharibacteria bacterium
GCTCAGTTCAATCACTTTTACGCCAACAATATCATCGCTGACGAGAAAGACGCCGAGGCTCCGCATAAATTGGCGCTCGCAAAAGCTTTCGATATTGTCATGACTAGCGGATTGAAGATCCTCGGGATCAAAGTGCCAAAAAGGATGTAAAAATGCTAGAATGGCGGATATGGAGAAAAGCAAAATAGCCCAGACCGAGGAGAAAATCCTGGATTTTTGGGAGAAGAATGGC
Source organism: uncultured Candidatus Saccharibacteria bacterium (assembly GCA_964350075.1). GTDB lineage: Bacteria > Patescibacteriota > Minisyncoccia > Phycocordibacterales > PALSA-1337 > CAIOGI01. The sequence continues at coordinate 233 of CAYGIZ010000030.1, forward strand.
ATCTTCAAAAAATCCGTAGAAAAACCAGCAGGCCTCTCTTCGCCGAAGGGGGATTTTGTCTTTTATGATGGGCCGCCTTTTGCCACGGGAGAACCTCATTATGGACATGTGGTGCCCGGCACAGTTAAGGATATCATTCCTCGCTACATGACCATGAAGGGATATCGGGTGCGTCGACGATGGGGCTGGGATTGTCATGGTCTTCCAGTTGAAAATATCGTCGAGAAAGAATTGAACTTTCAGTCCAAAAAAGAAATCATTGACTACGGCATAGACAAGTTTAATGATAAGGCAAGGCAGAGTGTCTTGCTCTACGCCGATGATTGGAGAAAAATCATTCCGCGATTGGGAAGATGGGTGGACATGGATGATGACTACAAGACGATGGACTCAACATATACGGAATCAATCTGGTGGGCGTTTTCGGAACTGCACAAGAAGGGATTGATCTACGAGGGCTTCAAATCCATGCATCTCTGCCCAAGATGCGAAACGACTCTCTCTAACTTCGAAGTCAGCCAGGGATATAAGGATATTACTGATATTTCTGTTTATGTGAAATTTGAATTGAAGGATGAGCCTGGAACTTTTCTTCTGGCCTGGACGACAACGCCGTGGACTTTACCTGGAAACGCAGCTTTGGCGATCAATCCTGCGTTTAAATACGTTAAGGTAGATATAGACAATATCAAATATATTTTGGCCGAGGAGAGGTTAAGTGCACTCAAACAGGAATTTAAAAACCTGGGGGAAGTGAAGACAAAAGATCTCATTGGAAAATCCTACAAGCCTCTTTTCAATTACTACTCAAGCGAATGGAAAGTATATGCCGCGGATTTTGTGACTGCGGAAAGCGGCACTGGCATTGTCCATATAGCCCCGGCTTTTGGTACGGATGATTATGAACTATCGCTTAAGGAGAATATCCCTTTCATCCAGCATGTCGGGACGAATGGGAAATTTAAAAATGAAGTCACGGATTTTGCTGGACAGGATGTAAAGCCCAAAGAGGATCACCAGAAAGCTGACATTGACATTATCAAGTATCTCGCTCATAACAATCTTCTTTTCGCCAAAGAAAAAATCATCCACTCATATCCTCACTGCTGGCGATGTGATACCCCTCTTCTAAATTATTCTTCTTCATCATGGTTTGTGAAAGTTACGGACATAAAAGACAAACTGGTCAAGCAGAATAGCAAAGTAAAATGGGTTCCCGAAGAAGTTGGAGAAGGGAGGTTTGGAAATTGGCTTGAGGGTGCTCGCGACTGGGCTATTTCCCGATCGCGCTTCTGGGGCGCGCCTTTGCCAGTTTGGAAAGATGAGAAGACTGGAGAATGCACAGTCATTGGGTCAATCACAGATCTAAAGAAGTACAGCAAGTCGAAGAATACATACTATGTCATGCGCCATGGAGAGGCGGAAAATAATTCTCTTGGAGTCGTGAGTTCGTGGCCGGAGAATCTACATCACCTGACTGTCAAAGGAAAAAAGCAGGTTGAAGAAGCGATAGGGTGGTTGAAGGACAAGAAGATCGATCTTATTTTTGTCTCGCCTCTTGTGCGTACAAAAGAGACGGCCGATATGGTGGCGAAAGGAATCGGTTGTCCCGCAGATAAAATAAATGTCGAGGACAGCATACGCGAGCTTAATGCCGGAGTCTGGAATGGGAAGCCGTTCGCGGAATTCATAAAATTTTTTGATCATGGAAATCGCTTCAATATAACTCCTGACGGAGGAGAAAATTATGTCAATATCAAAAAAAGGATGGGCGACTTTCTCTACGGTCTTGAAGATAAATATGAAGGAAAAAACATTCTCATCATCACTCATGATTCACCCTCATTTCTACTTATGGCTGCGGCTGAAGGATTAAACAGGAAGCAGACAATAGAGATGAGAGGCAGGGCGGATCACTACATTCAAAACGGCAAGCCTTTTGCCCTCAATTTTTCTCCTCTGCCTCACAATGAAGAGTACGAACTCGATCTACATCGACCTGGAATTGATAAGTTACAGTTACTTTCTCCACAAGGCAATAGGATGATTCGAGTACCAGAAGTTTTCGACTGCTGGTTCGAGTCGGGTTCCATGCCTTTTGCCGAGGCTCATTACCCTTTTGAAAAGGAAGAATTCAATCCCAAGCGCGGGCCTTTCTCAAAAATTTTGGGAAAAGCAAAAGGATATCCTGCGGATTTCATCGCCGAGGGTCTGGATCAAACGCGAGGTTGGTTTTATTCATTGATCGTGCTTGGCACAGCTCTTTTTGGAAAAGCGCCTTTCAAGAATGTGGTTGTGAACGGATTGGTATTGGCAGAAGACGGGCAAAAGATGTCCAAGAGAAAAAAGAATTATCCTGACCTTGTGCCTACTATAGAAAAGTACGGTGCAGACGCGATCCGATATTTTCTCATGTCCTCTCCCATTGTGCGAGGACAAGATGTTTGTTTTTCGGAAAGAGGGGTTGATGAAGTCGTGAAAAAGCATATTGGTAGACTTAATAACGTTGTCAGTTTTTATGAAATGTATTCTGGTGTAGGTAAGGTCAAAAGCAAGCATCCGCTGGATGTCTGGATAACAAATCGTCTTTATGAGCTTGGAAATGAAGTCGGAAAAAATTTAGAAAAGTATGAGCTGGACAAGGCTATCAGACCGGTCGCTGATTTTATCGACGATCTTTCTACTTGGTATCTGCGCCGTTCGCGCGACAGGTTCAAGGGCGATGATATAGAGGATCGGGATTTTGCTTTAGGAACTACACGGTTTGTCCTAGTCGAATTTTCAAAAATCATAGCGCCATTCATGCCTTTTCTGGCCGAAGATGTATACTTGCGAATGAAGGGTCCGCAGGAAAGCGTGCATTTGGAAAAGTGGCCGGAATACGACAGGGAAGATCAAAAAGTATTGGAGGCTATGAAAGAAATAAGGCGCATTGCGTCCTTGGGGCTGGAGGCGCGCATGAAAGAAAAAATCAATGTCAGGCAGCCTCTGTCTATGCTTAAAGTGAAGGCGAAGCTGACCTCCGATAAAATTCTCCTCTCTATTTTGAAGGATGAAATAAACGTCAAGGAAATCATTTCTGATGAAAAGCTAGCAGAGGAAGTTTGGATTGATACGGAAATCACTCCTAAATTGAAAGAAGAGGGATTGGTTAGGGAATTAATCCGTTCCATCCAGGAAATGAGAAAAGAGGCGAATCTAAAAATGCAGGATATTGCGGCTTTGGAGGCCGGAGAGGAATATGAAAATTCATCGATCCTGAAGAAATACAAAGAACAGATCATAAAGGCCACCGGCCTTTCTGATATTAGATTTATTTCCGGCAATGCCTCACCACATCTACACAACTCCGGGGTTTATCGTCCATAGTACTGCACACGGCGAAGCGGGAAAATATTTTCTCGTCTTTACCCGCGACCTGGGTATGATTGGCGCCACTGCGCAAGGGGTTCGCCTTTCGCAGTCCAAGCTCCGCTATCATGCGCAGGATTTTTCATACGGCCTTTTTTCTTTTGTCCGTGGCAAAGAGGTTTGGAGAATGACCGGAGCGAAAGAAATGGAAATAGGGAAAATACCAGAAGGAGAGAATAGGAAATTATATATAAGAATATTGTCTTTGTTGACAAGATTATTGCCTGGAGAGGAGAAGAATGAAAAGTTATTTGAAGTGATTGAGGAGTTTTATAAATACCTAGGAGAACATGAGAATGACATGGTAGAGTATCTTACTGTATTCAGGATATTGTTTTTCCTAGGATACATTTCAAGTCAGAGTCCATTCGAAAACCTAGTGAGAAACCCGAATATAGATGTAGAAATATTGAAACATACATCTGAATGGAAGGATAGGATAGTAAAGGAAATAAATAATGGATTAAAAAAGTCAGCTATGATATAATGTCCCCATGAATCCCCAGGACAATAAGGATTATCAACCCTCGCAAAAAAGCAAGATAGAGGAATTAAAGAAAGCTCTTTATTCCAGAACCGCTCCGGAAGTTCGGAACAAGAGGCATGTCCACTTTGGTCGGACGGAGGTAGGCGAGGTGAAGGAGGACTGGGAGCACCAGCCAGAAACAGAAGAGGAAGTGACATTGAACAATCAGTATAAATATGAAAATCATTCCATGTCCTTTTTTACCAAACTGCTCATCGCCTCCGCTATATTTTTCATCATCGCAGTTGGATCGGGAATATTTCTGGTTATGAAAGGTGAGAATATAATTTCTACCAACAATATAGATATTGCAGTCAGTGGTCCAGTGACTATAGCAGGCGGAGATCCCATAACTTTCGACATCCAAGTCGTGAATAAGAATAATGTGAAGTTGCAGACAGTAGATATGGTGGTAGAATTTCCATCCGGTACAGTAGACCCGGATGACACTTCAAAGGAGCTTAAGCAGTTCCAGGAGTTGATGGATGATATAGTTCCCGGAGGAGTCGGACAGAAAACCGTGCGCGCAGTCATATATGGAGAAGAAAATAGCAAGAAAGATATAGTAATTTCCATCTCATACAAGGTTGCCGGATCAAATGCTGTTTTTAGAAAGCAAAAGACTTATCAAATCTTAGTGAGCTCCTCGCCACTTTCCCTAGCAATTAATTCTTTCAAGGAAGTTACTTCCGGCCAGGAGTTTGAAATAGAAGTTTCTCTCACATCAAATTCAGAAGAAGTAATAAGCAACCTGCTTCTAAAGGCCTCATATCCCTTCGGTTTTACTTATATTTCTAATGACAAAAGATCTGCAGCTAATATATCAGTATGGAAAATAGGCGACATCCCTCCAAACGGCAAGAAAACGATTAAATTGAAAGGAAAGTTGGAGGGACAGGATGATGAAGTTAGAATTTTTAATTTCACTGCCGGAGCGCAAAGCACGAGAGACAGCGAAGCAATTGGCACGGAATACGTCGCCGCGAGCCAGGAGATAAGTATTAGAAAGCCTTTCATAACCGCTAAGATTTCCTTCAACGATGCGGATTCTGGAGAATATATAGGGTCATTTAGTACCCCTGTAAAAGCCACTGTATCGTGGTTCAATAATCTTCCTACGGCAGTTATTGACGGAGAAATCTATGTGAAGTTGTCTGGAAATGCGTTTGACAAAAATTCTGTTTCTCCTGGCGATGGATATTACAAGTCTGCTGATAATGAGATTGTCTGGAACAAGATTACGACCAGCAGTCTAGGAAACATAGGCCCTGGCGAAAGTGGTAGTATCACCTTTACCTTTACTCCCAGGGATTTCAGTACTCCATTGAAACAGGTCACAAATCCCAATCTCTCCGCGAATGTCGACGTGAGAGGCAAGCGTCTTTCAGAAAGTAATGTTCCGGAAAGTATTTCTTCCAGCGCTAAAAGGCTGATGAAAATATCATCAAGGTTGAGCTTGTCATCGGTTATTGTTAGATCACAAGGTCAATCTTCTGGAACAGGCCCATTCTTGAATACCGGACCGATACCGCCCCGAGCAGAAAAGCAGACGACCTATACTGTAGTTTGGACTGTCAATAATACGGCAAACACCATCACCGGCGCCGAGGTCAGAGCTCTATTACCGGCGTATGTAAAATGGACGGGCAAGACCAGTCCGGTCGGGGAGGATATAAGTTATAATAGCAATACAGGAGAAGTCGTCTGGCGAGTGGGGAATGTAAACACCTATACCATGAATACTTCACACAGCAGACAAGTTGCGTTTCAAGTGTCTATAGAACCGAGCGTCGCGCAGATCGGACAGGTGCCTACAATAGTCCAGGACACAACTTTGGTCGGAGTAGACGACTATACCGGGGAGAATTTGACGAGCACCGCGTCCGCCTTGTCTACGAGCTTTACATCTGATCCGGCCTACAAGGAGGGTAATGACGTAGTAGCGCCTTAGAGGTATTTAGGCTAGAATAGCCGCATGTCCAAGACAGAAGAAACAAAGATGGAAAAGATAGTGTCGCTCTCAAAGCGCAGGGGTTTCGTTTTCCAAGGGTCGGAAATATATGGAGGCCTTGCAGGGACCTGGGACTACGGCCCTCTCGGCGTGGCTCTTAGAAATAATATAAAAAATCTCTGGTGGAAAAAGTTTGTAACTGATCGAGATGATATGTATGGAGTCGATGCGGCAATTCTCATGAATCAAAAAGTCTGGGAAGCAAGCGGACATGTTTCCGGATTTTCCGATCCTCTGATTGAGTGTGAAAAATGCAAAAGACGCTTCCGAACAGATCAGCTTGAGAACAATGACAAATGTCCTGAGTGTGAAGGAAAATTTGGGAAGGAGAAGCAATTTAATATGATGTTCAAGACTCAAGTAGGAGCCAGCGACGACGATTCTTCTGTGTCGTATCTTCGCCCGGAAACAGCGCAGGGAATGTTTGTTAATTTTAAGAATATTTTGGATACCTTTCACCCGAAATTGCCATTCGGTCTTGCGCAGATAGGAAAGGCGTTTAGGAATGAGATAGCTCCGAGA
>CAYGIZ010000031.1:0-6485 GCA_964350075.1 uncultured Candidatus Saccharibacteria bacterium
AACTCTTAACTAAAATGAACGGAACAAAATAGAGAACAGAAATCTTTTAAATTTAACAGTTTTTACTTTGAGTTCTTTTTAGATGCACAGAGTCCTTTCCTGCCCAAAAAATCATTGTTTTAAAATAAACAGTTACTTGCACATACGTAATTCTTTGAACACGTTCTTATGTGCATAACTTAACTAACAAATTGTCAAAAAACTATCTAAAACGGCCTCTTTCAAGGCGTGGATAGTATTCTACTTGAGCCAGGATTAAAGTCAAGCTTTTCTCCTTCCCTGCCACTTCTCTATCGTCACAAGCAATGGCGACCCTATAAATATAGATGAGTATGTTCCAGCCACGATACCGATGATCAGAGCTAGAGAGAAATGTTCAGTTGCTGATCCTCCAACAAAGTACAGAACAACAAGAGCGAGTAGGGTTGTAAGAGAGGTGTTGATGGAACGGGTAAATGTCTGGCTGATGCTCTCCCCGACTATTTCCTGGAACGGCTTCTTAGCGCTAGCATCCTTCAAATTTTCTCGAACTCGATCAAAGACAACGATCGTGTCATGAACAGAGAAACCAAGAACTACCAGAAGAGCCGTGATGAAGAGGGTGTCGATTTCATAGCCAGCGAAATGACCGAGGACCGCAAATACTCCGACAGGGATGATCACATCGTGCACCAAAGCAATTATGGCCACTATTCCATATTTCCAAGAAGAAATCGGCTCTGAAACTTTCCTAAAAGCATAAGCGATAAAAAGCACGATTGCTAGTATGACAAGGACGATTGAAAAGACTGACTTGCGGAGCGCCTCATTGCCAAGCACGGGACCAATCGAATCAAAGCGCTTTTCAGATGGAACTCCGAAGGCAGATAGAGCAGACATGAGATCTGCCTTTTCTTCCTGATCGATACTTCTCATCTTTATGAGATAAGAATTGTCTCCAGTGGGGCGTACGGATGCGGCAAGCTCTAGAGGTGCCAGAGCCTGTGAAAGAACAGTTTGATCCGGTCTTCCTTCTGCATATTCAATTTCAATGATTGATCCTCCCTTGAAGTCTATGCCTAGATTTAAACCCCAGATGAACACCGCGGCTATGGACGCTGCTATGGTTATTATAGATAAGATATAAAAGAATTTTCTGTAAGTTACGACGAACATGTTATTTAGTTTGATTTAATCTGGTAAAACCGTTGCTGATCAGGAACCTTGAAAACTGCGTAGACTCTCTCGGAGCTACGGCATACAAGAAGACCCTGGAAGCTGTGATGGCCGTGAACATACTGACTACCACTCCGATCAAGAACACCAGTGCGAATCCTGTTACTACAGAAGTGCTTCCAAAGTAGTAGAGAATCAGACCGGTAATGATGCTCGAGGTGTTGGAATCGCGGATAGAAAGCCAAGCGCGCGCGAAGCCTTCGTGCATAGCGTCGGATATTCCCCTGCCTTTTCTTAATTCCTCTTTCATTCTCTCGAAGATAAGGATATTCGCGTCAACAGCCATTCCGATAGAAAGGATAAAACCGGCAATACCGGCAGCTGTAAGGGTTACTGGAATGAGCTTAAAGAGGGCTAGCATGATCACTGTATACACTCCGAGCGAAACAATTGCGACCAACCCCGGCAGACGGTACCAAACAAGAAGAAAGGCAGCAATGATTGCAAAGGCGATAATGCCAGCTCGGACTCCCCCATTTACAGCAGACTGTCCCAGGGATGCTCCGACCGACTGCGTGGAAATGAGCTCGATAGGAACCGGCAGTGCTCCGTAATTCAAATTTCTTACAAGCTCTTGCGCGGTCTTTATATCAAAAGATCCGGAAATTTGCGCTTTGCCGTCGCGGATCTCATCCCTGACTACCGGCATAGAGATAGGATTGCCGTCCAAGAATATTCCCAGGACATTCCCAATATTGACCTTGGTGATGTCCGCAAACAAATTCCGACCTTCACTAGTGAAAGTCAGGGACACGATAGGTTGGTTTGTATTAGGATCAAAAACTAGCTGTGCCTTATCTAGCATTCTTCCGGTGAGCCCTGTATCCTTGAGCCTCTTGAGCATTTCCACTTCCAGCGCCTCGCCTTCCAGTTTCAAATCCTCAATGTCCTTCTGATCCGCGGAGGTCAAAATACGGAAATCCAAAAATGGTGTCTGTCCAATGCTCTTTACGGCTTCCTCAACGTCTGTCACTCCCGGCAATTCGACAATCAGTTTCTCCTGGGCATCTCTTGATTCTAAAAATCCCCCTCTTTCAATCTGGACAATGGGCTCGGAAACACCAAATACATTGACCCTGCGCTCTATGACGTCCCGCAAAGCATTCATGGAATCGTCAACTTCTCCAGAAGAGATTTTTGAAACATCTGCTTTGTAAACCAAATGTGTTCCTCCGTTTAGATCTAGGCCAAGCTTAAAAGGCTTGCTAGAATAGTCATAATAACCGACGAGCACAGCCAATATAAGCAGGAATCCGGCGATAATTCGTGTTTTTAATATCATAGCTTCTTATTATATATAAATATCACTTCCCTGCAAATGAAATCAGAGTTTTTAGTGTTTGCAGGGTAATCTTTAAATCCAAGAGTAGGGAGCGATTTTTCACATAATAAAGGTCATAAGATAACTTCTCTTGAGTCTCTGTAACCGCCCGACTGTGGTGTGGATGATTTTCATGATAGATTTGAGCCCAACCCGAGAGGCCAGGTTTTATGATATGCCTTACGCTGTAGTAAGGAATATTATCTTCATAATGCTTCACCAAGTTAGGTAATTCAGGACGAGGCCCAATCATAGAGATATCCCCGAAGAGCACGTTCCATAGCTGGGGCAATTCATCTATCCGGCTTTTTCTCAAAAATTTACCTACCCGCGTAACTTTATTTTCCTGCCCACCATCTCCCCCATATCGTCCTTGGTCATTCACAGTCATTGTCCGGAACTTCCTTATCTGTATAGGGGTATTGTTCCTGCCTACTCTTTCCTGGAGAATAAAGATATGTCCTCTATCATCCAACTTGATCGCTATATATACGAAGGGATAAAAAATCAGAGAGGCAAATCCTGCAAGAGCAGAAATAACTATATCTGTGAGGCGCTTGAATATATCAAAAGAAGTTTTCGGCGAAGAGGAGATATTTTCAATAAACCAGCTGTCATTGACAAATGAAAGTGGTACACGATCAAAAATCTCCTCGTATAATTTCTGTACATCCGCAAACTGCACTCCGGAGAATATAAGGCTGTAGAGAATCGGCATTATTTCGTCTACTTTCTGATGACTGAAATCCGCAACTACCAGAGAAATCTTATTATTGATGATAATATCCCTGATTTCCTGCCCGCTTATGGGGTTCAAAGACGTATCAATCCATTTAATAAAAGTTGTTCCATAACGAGGATTGTGGTTTATCTCTTCGTATAGATCATGCGCTTCTCGCCCTTGGGCTATGAGAAGAGAATGGTATTTCCTTCGGGCGCCGAAAGTTTGAGCCACGGCCATTCTCCAAGCAACCATGATAATTAGGGATATCACCAGGTAAATAAAAAGTGTGATCTTCGGAGTAATGACAAAATATGGAATAAAGTAAAAGAAAGCAATGCTGACTAGGGCGTTCGCGATCTGAACTTGTGTTAATATGATGGGAAGCTTCCGCTTCAAAACCAGGGTATGCTTCTCATACAAACCGGCAATGAAGCCGATAAGCACTGCCACAAGGAAAAGTATTGAAAAAGGGATAATGTGTCCCTGCATGATTTCTGCAGAAGGAAGCCTGCCATATCGTAGCGTCAAAGCCAGGTAAAGAGATAGTAATAGTACGAAAATATCTCCTACGAAGAGTACTAACGCCTCTTTTTTCCTTACTATATTCATACGCGTGGATACTACCATAAAAAGCGTAAAAATGGTACTGTAAAAGCGTGAAAATACTTTATGTCATTACCAAGTCAAATTGGGGCGGGGCACAGAAACATGTCTTTGACCTTGCTATACATAGCCAAAAAATCGGTTATGAAGTCATAGTTGCCCTCGGAGGGGAAGGAATATTGCGTGACAGATTGAGAGAAGCGGGAGTCACGACTCGCCCGATTGGTTCCTTGTCGCGCGATATAAATCTTATGAAGGATGGGGCGTCTCTTGCGGATATCTTCAAGACTATCAGAGAAATCCGACCTGACATTCTACACCTCCATAGTCCTAAAGCAGCAGGACTTGGATCCTTTTCAGCGAAAATTTTAAAAATAAAAAAAATAGTCTACACTGTCCACGGCTGGACATTCAATGAAGATAGACCGTGGCATGAGAAAACCGCGATCGCCTTCTTCTCGTGGCTGACAATGCTCTTCTGCACTCATGTCATCACCCTTTCTCAAAGAGAACTGAAGCAGGCGCGGGCATTCCCCTTTGTCGCCGAGAAGGTTCGAATGATTCCTCTGGGAGTTGCTCCGACAGTTTTCTTTGGAACTACAAGCGCAAAACAGTTTTTGCAGTCCAAAACCACCGAGCAACTAGACAAAAGAATTGTCATAGGAACGATTTCGGAACTGCATAAGAACAAGGGTCTGGTGTACGCCATAAACGCCATAGAGAAAGTCGTGGAGTACTTCCCTTCGATCATCTTCTTCATAATTGGAGAGGGAGATCAGAGGAGTCACCTTGAAAGCTTGATCAAAACAAAAAGCCTTGAAAAACATGTCATACTGACTGGCTATGTGAATGATGCCGCAGAATATCTGAAAGGATTTTCTATCTTCTTGCTGACGTCCATCAAAGAGGGACTTCCATACTGCGTCATTGAAGCCGGTTATGCCAGCCTGCCTGTGATCGCCACAACAGTCGGAGGAATTCCGGAGATAATTGATGACATGAAATCCGGCATTCTTGTTCAACCCAAAAAAACTGAAGAAATCACTCATGCCCTCGAGTTTCTTTTAAATCATAAGAATGTTCAGAGGGAGTACGGGTCAGCCTTGCATACAAAAGTAGTCCAAAAATTCAATATTGAGAATATGCTTGATTCAGTCCTGAAACTCTATCAGGAAAGAGATCCTAGACGCCTATAAATTCATCTTTGGTAGAATCCTTATGTACAACACGGGCATTGCGCCTCATTCCCATGAGTATACCCAATCCAGCGAATTCTGTCACCAGATGACTTCCTCCGTAACTTAGGAATGGCAATGTCTGTCCAGTTACAGGAAGAAGTTGCATATTCATCCCAACATTTATAAAGAAATGGACGATTAAAAATATGGCCATACCCGCCCCAAAGAGCATTTCCAAATTAGTATTCCCACGCAGAGCAATGAGTATGATACGCCAAACCACTATACCATAAAGAAGAAAGAGTATAAGAACTCCTGCAAAACCCCACTCCTCCGCAAAGGCGGAAAAGATGAAATCGCTCTGGTATTCAGGCAGGAACTTCAAACGCGACTGTGTTCCATATCCCACTCCTTTTCCCCACAATTGTCCAGAACCGACAGCGATACTTGACTGGTAAGCATTGTATCCAGTCCCATGAATATCGGTTAAGGGATGAATAAAGCTTTTTATGCGATCTCTCTGATAGTCACGAAATACAAATACCCATAAGCAGCCAAAGACAATAAGACCGAGAAAAAACATTCCCAGGAGATGTTTCTTTGAGATCCCTGACACCAGAACCATACCGAGCCAGATGAAAAAGATAATCACAGCCGAGCCGAAATCAGGCTGTATGAGGACTAGAAAGAAAATCACAGCAGCATAAAACCCGGATACAAATATATGACGCACATTAGCGATCTCTATGTGTCTTCTGGAAAAATACTTTGCCAGAACAATGATAATTACTAACTTGATGATGTCCGCTGGCTGGAAAGAGAAGAGTCCAAGATTGAACCAGCTAGCAGCCCCATGCGATATCTTTCCTACGACGAAAAGCCCTACCAAAAGGACGCATGATATGATAAACAGCAAGACTGATACCCACGTCTTTCTCAAGAAACGATAATCAATAGCACTCAAACCAAAAAAAACTGCTATAGCTACAGCAATCCAGATTATCTGCCTTATGAAAAATTGGCTGTCGCCTGTGAAAGAATTCATAGTTACCAATCCAGCCCCCAGAAGAGGCAGAGTTGCACAGAAAAGGATCCAGTCTATCCTTAATGCGACTTTTTTTGCGATTTCTATCATGCGGTTTATCTGATTAGTACTGGCTCTACCATTGGCAGTATTTCTATGGATGTGACTTTTCCACTGCGTCCTGATGGCCAAGTAAATACCGCGAGTGCTTGTGCTTTAGACGCAATAGAATCTAACTTAGTTCTTGAAAAACCAATTGCATTATCTTCATTGTCGTACAGGACAACAGAGATTATAATATTTTTGTACGCAAGAAGATTCCTATTTTCTAGGATCACCTCTAGTGACGATCCACTTTCATCCTCATTGTATTTTTTATCCAATATAGCTAAGCCGTTCAAGGTATCCTGAAGTTTTACC
>CAYGIZ010000032.1:0-6401 GCA_964350075.1 uncultured Candidatus Saccharibacteria bacterium
GCTAGTCGCGAAAAGCCCAGTGTCAAAGGCTGACTTCCAGGATATACTATCTGATATTGAATCATTCTTTGTTAAAACCGGTCTTTTGAAGTAGAATAACTGTATGTTCTCATATCTCTATAATACCTTTATATTCAATCCCCTCTACAATGGGCTTATTTTTTTAATGGATGTCCTGCCGTGGATAGATGCCGGTGTCGCCGTTGTTCTCTTTACGATCATTGTTAGGCTTATTCTATTTCCCCTTTCCAAAAAAGCCATCGTAACTCAAGTTAGGATGAAAGAGTTGGAACCGGAGCTCAATCATATCAAAAATACAATGAAAGACGACAGGCAAGGTCAGGCTCTCAAAGTCATGGCTCTCTATAAAGAGAAGAAAGTCAGCCCATTTTCCAGTTTTTTTGTTCTTCTTATCCAGCTTCCTATTATCTATGCGCTTTACTCTATCTTTATTCATTCCGGTCTTCCGATTGTAAACACGTCCCTCCTATATAATTTTGTGGATATTCCAAATGTGGACATGAACTTCCTTGGTTTAATAGATATAGGTCCAAGAAGCATTCTTTTGGCACTCATTGCTGCCGTGGCACAATATCTACAACTTCATTTTTCGCTTGCACACATGACACCCCCTAACACTTTGTCTAAAAATAACCCCCCAACCCAGATGGATATGGCTCAAAGCATGACGAGAAACATGAAATACATTTTCCCGATAATTGTGTTTTTGATCTCCTATAACATTTCAGCGGTAGTCGCTCTATATTGGGCAGTCTCTAGCTTCTTTACCCTTGGACAAGAGATTGTTGTGCGAAGGCATATCAAGAAACATAAGCCTCTGTAATCAATTAGTCAGGTCTAGAGACCATAGCGTAAGATCCCTTTTATTTATGAAATACAGGAAGTTTTCTTTTGGGTCGAGGGAAAGGTTTGATGCGTCAATCAGGTCATTCGAAAGGTTTAGAAGGTTTGCAAGAAGCCGGACTTCCCCTGTACTGCTGTCCAGGTACCATATCTGGTCTACAAAAGACACATTTCCCTTATACCAGTCATCAGGATATAGTCCTGTAGGTATTTCTGTTGGTACTGCACAATAAATATCACTGGTATGAAGGCGGCTCCAAACACATTTATCAGCTAGTGTTCGGAATACCACCTCCTGTGTTGAGTTGTCTGCTGTGTTGAAAAGCGATAACTTTGGTTTGGAGGGGTTTGAGGAGAAAAGCACTTTCTTTGCGTCAGAGCTTGTTTTCGTCGATAGTGCAGTGATCCTTCCAAGCAATCCCTTCATAGTTCCCTTTTTTATGTCATAAAAATAGAGATATCCAGAAGAAAGTCCGGAAGCTTTTGTCGTCAAGGTAATTGTATTTTCTTCTGGCCACTCGGCATTGATCTGTAGCATCGGAGTTTCAAAAATCTTCGTTTTTTTGCTCTCATCAAAACCAGAAACATAACCTATACCCTTTCCATCCTCTTGATTCAATGTAAAGATACGATCTCTCTTTGGAGAGACGGCAAGTTCTCGTATAGATGTAGAAAGGAATTTTCCTTTTATTTCATTTTTTATCTCTCCCGTAGTGCTTGTAGAGGTTTTTATCGGCCTTATTTCAGCGTAAAAGCTGATTATTGATCCAACATCACTTTTTATATATCTCAATACCGCCGAGCTAAGATCTCGATTCCAATAACTCTCATAAATTTTAGGTATCGTTGTATTGGAAATTTTTCTTACCCGGCTGTCGTCACTCAATGCTTCGTAGATATGCCCTACTCCCCTGTCTATGTATCGTACAACAGTAGAGCTGGCTGTAGTGCTAGCCATGAATCCTCCAATCGGCGAAGTACTGATCTGACGGAGAGTTGGGATTTTTAAGGTCTGTACGTTTTCTTGGATAGGCTTGCTTGTGGTGGCTACTAAACCAGCCTTTGGAGTAGTGCCAGGTCTATTGATGGGGTTGAATGTAAGATTGGAATTTCCTGACTCATTTTCTGTGAGTGTGACCGGGGAACTACCGTAGAAGAAAAAATAGTATATCCCGGCGCCAAGGATGATGAGAATTATGATGGTGAGAAGTATTCTTTTGAGCATATTATTTTTTTTCAGGATTTAAGGTTTTCGTGATGAGTCCAATCCTCGCTGTTTTTAATTTATCATATTGTGTCAATAAATCCGGTCGATTCTTATACTTTTCAATGTTAGTATCTTTGGAAGGATCCGCATACTTCAGAAGAATTGCGTCAAGTTTTTTCTTCGCTATATTCTTATTAGTGCTATTGCTGCCTCTGATATATCCCACTCTGGTTCTTGCAATCTCAATCTCTGTTTTTATTTCATCGGAATAGAAAGTGCCTGTCGTTCTAATTTCCTGTGCCCCATCATGATCTCCAATGGCATCAAGCTTGTTTGCATGATCATTAGTGAGCTTAATTATATCGTACGAAGCACTGTTTATTGTTTCCAATCTATTATCGTCGATTATCATACCCCCATCTTTATAACCACCTTCACTATACATACTATCCAAAGTCAGACGAAATTTAGATATTGATTGCGAGCTGGCAATGGTTTTTAATTGTTCGCTCTCCAATTTCTTCTTCTCGCTAATCAACTTTTGATATTTAATGTTTGCTGAAGAAACTTCTTCTGCGGAAGAATTTGGATTACTTAGTATTTTTTCTACTTCCGAAATTTCTTTAGCAAGTCCCTGTATTTTTTCCTCCTGTGTTGAGACGACCGCAAGAGTTTCGGTCGTCATGCCCTTTAAATCTGCGCTTAATTTTTTCTGAAATTCTAACGTATCTTTGTCTATTGCGATCTTTATCATCGGTAGCTCCGTATTTATCTGAACTAATCTCGGATCTATAGTCTGCAGAATAAGAAAGGAGGCCAATGCTGCCAAAAGGCCCATTATGGCATTTTGAATTCTTCCTTTGGCGTTGGATTTCACAAAAGGAATTTCACTCCACATGTATTCAAACCCTGCCCATATGATGACTACTGTTGCCAGGAACACCGCAAGCGCTATTGCAAACTTGAATACATAGCTTATATAGTCTCTTATACTAACTGTCGGGATCACATCCCCATTCTTACAGTTATTCCCCGTTCCATCTATGCACGGTAAGGGTTCCAGTAAGGTATATGTTTCTTGCGCATAAGCTACATTCCCTACAAGTGTCAACATTATTAAACTGTAAAAAAATATTTTCTTCATTAGAATTTTGTATCACTCTCCATGTTTTTGTTGAAAAATACACTTACAGCATTGCTAGCACTTTGAAGTATGTCATTGGGATTTCTTATTTCCAAAGAAATACTGGAACTTCCCCCGGTATCACCTTTTGTTCTCAATGTTATGCTCTGATTCGTAGAAAGATCTTGTCGTTCAAGGTTATTAATACTCCAAAGATAAGTTAATAAAGGTTGATTGAAGGTGTAAGGCACTGCCCTTATTGTTATTTCTTGATTTTCCAATCTTACCTTGTCAACAATAGCTTTATTATACATCACCCCATATAGTGGACTGTCTTCGTAGAAAGAAATTGAAGGATTACCTGGCTCCAGGCGAATACTAGCCACCCCTTTCTGACTACCATTTTTTGTGGCAACTTCTACTTCTATGTCAATCGGTCTAGGTATTTCTTCTTGTAAATTTAGAATTTGCTTACCATACCCTGACTGATCCTGCACAACCTTATCGTTCTTCTTCCATTTATAGACCAAAGTTCGCGGGTCTATCTCTACTCCATTGCCTTCTGCTAAATGAGGAACAGCTATTATTTTTATAGGATTTTCATAGGCAAAGAGCGCCTTCCCTCTATAAAAAGGAGGTGTATATCCAGAGCTTTCCCAGATAATATCTACGGATCCGGATTTAATAGTTATACTTTTCCTAACCTCCCTGTTTTCTACTGTCTTAATTATCACTACAACTTGTGTACTTTTTCCCAATGCTGGCGCAGTAACACTCACAGAAACAAGTCCTGTTCCTTGTGCGTGCGCTTTTCCATTTACGATCCAGACGATAGCAGCCGAGTTTAGATCTGTAGCATAGCTTTCAACGCTGGCTACGATATTTTGTCCTGGACTTGGGTTTGCGGGTTCAGCGTATATTTCTACTCCATCGAGAGAGCTCGGAGTTTGGGCTTGAACCGGCAAAGAGTAGGCTACACAGAGAGCAAGAATGGTTATTTGCAAACAAGTTTTCATCTCTCTTATTTTATCATACTTTCTTCTTCAATCTCTCTGGGTTTTCTCACACCCCCTTGATTTAAAGGTTGAAGTTTGTTCGGCAAGCGTACTTTCTTTCCATTGGACAATGGGGGAACTAGTGACATCCCGGTTTTATCTTCTAAATATATGAGAATGATGATAGCAATCATACCTGCTACGAGTTGTGGAAGAGCCTGCAATGCTGGTACCCACGCGACAGCCAAAGAGCTTGCGGCTGGGGCAAGTCTTTCCCAATTCAGAAGTCCACAGCCTTTCATCCAAAGAATAATCCCGGCTATAGCCCAGAATGCTGTTCCGGAAATCGATTCCAGCAAGGGGATCAGTCCAATAAGGTCTGCTATTCCCGCCATGGCAACCAGCACAATTCCCCACCCCAATCCTATTCTGTATTTATTCCCTTTCTCCTGCATATTATTTGGCTTGGCCATTCTGGCTCAATTCCAAATCTTTCTTGGCCTGTTTTATCGCCATGACCTGCGCAGGGTTTGTTGTAATTATTTGGTCTTCTGTATACGAAGCTACTACTTTTATGGCGACATGTTTAAGTCCTACGAAAAATATTCCTTCACCGACATCAGATTCCAAAAGCAGATACTTCTCTTCATCAGTAAGGTTGAAAGTTCTCTGTACATTATCTATGGAAGAAGGAGATTGCTTTAGGAGAATCTGAATAGAAGAGTTGGTAATAATAGGTAGGCCATACGGAGACTTGAGGAAGTCATCCACGTCCTGGGTGATGGTAGCAAGTCCAAGATAATATTTTCGTCCCCTTTTTGCCAAACCGAGAAGGAATGAGGCCGTATCCTCTGATTTCATCATCCACCACGCTTCATCGATTACTAGCAAGCGTTTCTTGAGCTGTTTTCGTATGGCATTCCATATATAGTGAGTGACTATGTACATAGCTACGGGTTTGAGTTCGTCTTCCATGTCTCGTAAAGAAAAGACCACGAATTTTTTATTTATATCCACGTTCGAGGGTCGGTTGATGAAACCTGACCATGTTCCCTTCGTATATTTAGTGAGTCTTTCTACCAGAGACTGCGCCCCCTCCATGCCGGCAAGTACAAGCTCGAAGTCGGAGAGCAGAGGAGGTTCAACATTTCTAAAATCAGATTCAGGCGTAATATCTTTCAATGCGTATGTTTCCGTGATTGCTCGGTCAATAATAGCATCTTCTTCTTGTGACAACCCTCCAAGCATGATGCGGAAAAGCCCGACAAGATTTATGATATTTGAACGAAGAATATCAGCTGCTGATTCGTCTTCTCGGGCTATTGGCAAGTCAAACGGGTTAATATGATGTTCGGAATTAAGAGAAATGTTGAAATATTTTCCTCCAGTGGCTTCTGCCATGTATTCATATTCCTTTTCTGGGTCGATGACGATTACTTCTGTATCGAACATCAGTGTTCGAAGTATTTCCAACTTTGTGCAGTAAGATTTTCCAGCTCCAGCCTTGGCGAATGTCACGGAATTGTAGTTTTCCAGGAGAAATCTGTCAAAAAGAACAAGAGAAGAGTTGTGCCTGTTTATTCCATACAGGATTCCCTTGTCTGAAGTCAGGTCAAAAGAGACGAAGGGAAAAAGAGACGAAAGGGGCGAAGAATTTAGCTTTGAATGAACAGCTAGTTCATCATCGGCAATCGGTAGAACACTCCTATACCCGCTTTCCTGCTGGAATAAGGCTGGTTTGATATATACAAGCTTGGATTCCAGAATGGATTTTATTTCTGATTCTGTCTTATCTAGTTCGGCGCTCGAGTCTCCGTACATTGTGATGTATACCCCCACATCGAATATCTTTTCTTGTGCCTGCATGAGATTATCTCGCAACGCTTCCAGATCTTGATATGCTGTGTCGAGCATAGGATCTCTCACTAATCCCTTTTCTTCCCTCTGCGATATCTGACTTTGAACTTCTGCTACTTTCTTTTGAAAATGCCTCAAGATTTTCGCCGTATCTACAGGGTGTATGAAAATAGAAATGTTGAAAACTTTGTCGAGGTTGATGATAGGAGCAAACCAGCTTTCCGAAAGATAGCGTGGGTATGAAATGACAAAGAAGGTCCGGGCGATTTTTTCACCGAGATTGAGCTCGCGCGGCGTCACCTTGAGCGCAGAGGGCGCAATGACGTCTTGAAGCTCTAGGCTCGCTGAATCATAA
>CAYGIZ010000033.1:0-6220 GCA_964350075.1 uncultured Candidatus Saccharibacteria bacterium
GTAGAAGCGATGGCCGAAGCGCATCCAAATGTCCTCCATTTGCACTCGGTGATATGCCTGGTTTCCGGATCGACCTTTATCCAGACTGCCATCATGTCTCCGCAGGCCGGACTGCCGACCACGCCAAGGCCGTCAGCTTCATACTCCACTTCATTAAGTAAAATATTTCGCGGATTGAAGAAATGGTCTTTTACAATATCGCTGTACAGCCAGTCCACCACATCACAAATTATTTTTATTTTTTTCATGACAATATTGCGGTTAGGGCTGATATATTTGAAAGCCTGGAAGCAATAGCCGGAAACACCGAGAGGACATAATCTATATCTTTTTGCGCTGTGCTTCTTCCTAATGAAAAACGGATACTGCCATGCGCAAATTCCGCCGTCTGCCCGATGGCCATGAGCACATGCGAAGGCTTCAAGTCATATGCCGAACAAGCAGAACCCGTAGAAGCCTCGATTCCCAATCTATCGAGCATGAGCAGGATTGATTCTCCTTCAATATTAGGAATGGAAATATGAACATTATTTGCAAGACGCTCGGTTCTGTGGCCATTCACAATGACCCCGGGAATTTTTCTGACAAGCATATCCATGAAATAATCACGCAGCTTGATCAAGCGGAAATTTTCAGTTTTTTGCATGAAATCAGCGCGTTTCAATGCCTCTCCGAAGCCGACAATCAAAGGCAGGCATTCCGTGCCAGCCCGCAGATTTCTCTCTTGCTCGCCTCCGACGATAATCGGCTGGATAGAAATTGTTTTCTTTTTATAAAGAGCGCCAACTCCTTTTGGTCCGTATATCTTCGATCCATTCAGCGACATCAGATCAACCCCGAGATCATTCACATTGAGTGAAAGCGCTCCGGCAGCTTGGCAGGCATCTGTGTGAAGCAGTGGAAAAGTATTTTGACCATGTGCATCCTTCCATCTTTTAACGGCTTTAGACAACTCTTTGATCGGTTCAATCGTCCCTATTTCATTGTTAGCGTACATGACTGATATCAGAATAGTTTTGTCTGTGATGAGTTTCAGGCAGGCAACAATATCAATCACGCCAAGAGAATCGACGGGAATCACACTAACAATAAATCCTTCTTTTTCAAGCTGTCTGACTGATTCTATAACAGCCTTATGCTCAATCGATGAAATAATAATATGGTTACCGAAATTCCGATTGGCTCGGACAACTCCTTTTATAGCTAGGTTATCCGATTCGGTGCCTGAACCCGTAAAGATAATCTCCTCGGGATATGCGCCGAGAATTTCTGCCACATCATTGCGAACTTCGGCGATGATCTGCGCGGCACGTCGTCCGCTGGAGTGCATTGAAGACGCATTACTGAATTCAGCACCAAAATATGGAAGCATTTTTTCCAGAACCACCGGATCAAGTGGCGTTGTTGCCGCGTGATCCAAATATATTATTTTTTTATTAGCGGATTCCGCAATAGTTGACATATGTATTCATTATTTCCTGGAATGATTTGAATTCTTCGTCGCTATAAGTGACTTTTTTTCTGAACTGCGGGTTGAGTATCTTGGTCGGGATAAATTTCTGAAGAAAGTATCCATGCGCTCCCCGGATTTCCCTGCCGATTTCATGGAAGTCCTCCGGCGCGATTAGTGCTTTTATGACCGTCGTCCTGAACTCATATTCAATGCCCGATGACATGATGATCTTTATGCTCTTACGTATGGCAACGACATCGACCGGCCGCGCCACTGTCCGACTGTATTTGGACATCGTAGATTTGATGTCCATGGCGATATAGTCCACCAGCTTTTTCTTTATTGCCTCTTTAAGCATCGATGGGTTCGTTCCATTTGAGTCAAGCTTGACTAGAAAACCTAGATTCTTAACCTTCTTTATGAAGCGGAGCAAGCCTTCATGTATAGTCGGCTCACCTCCAGTGATGACGAGGCCATCGAGCATCCCCTTTCGCGATGAAAGAAATTCCAGTACTTTCTTTTCAGTGATCTTTGTTTCGACAGTCTCATCGACCAATTCCGGATTGTGACAATACGGACAGCGGAAGTTGCATCCGATCGTATATACCATGCAGGCGACCTTGCCTGGATAGTCTATCAATGTGCATTTTTCCAGTCCTCCAAAAATCATTGGCATATTATGAATGCACGGATTCAGGAAGCTCGACCTTTATTCCGATCTGAGGCTCATAAGTTTCGCGCAAAGAATATTCCGCCTGTTTTCCGGCATTCCACTGGCTCACAGGACGCAGGTAGCCCACTACGCGTGAATACACTTCGCACTCGGCTTTACATGTCGGACAATTTCGCTTCTCTCCCGTCAGATATCCATGCGAACTGCAGACGCTGAATGTTGGCGTCAGTGTAAAATACGGCAATTTATAATTCTGGCAGATTTTTCTCACGAGCGACGGCACGGAAGCAGGATCGGCAATGCGTTCTCCAAGAAAAATATGGATGACCGTACCGCCGGTGTATTTGGTTTGAAGATTATCCTGGATATCAAGAGTTTCGATGATATCGTCGGTATAATTCACAGGGAGATGTGAGGAGTTTGTATAGAACGGCTGGGCGCCTTTCCTGACCTCCCCCTCGTTGGCAACGATAATATTTGGATAAAGTTTCTTATCCTTGAGCGCCAAGCGATAAGCGGTTCCCTCGGCCGGAGTAGCTTCGAGATTATATAGATTGCCAGTTTCTTTCTGATATTGGACTAATTTCTTTCTCATGAAATCTAGGGTATCCGCGGCAAAATGCCGGCCTTCCCTGCTGCCAATATCAATACCGAGCAAATTCACCGCCGCTTCATTCAGGCCGACAAGACCGATGGTGGAAAAATGATTTTTCCAATACTCGCCATAGGCTTCTTTTATTTTCCTCAAATAAAATTTCGTATAAGGATACAGATTTGCGTCGGTAAATCTCTCCAGGATCTTGCGCTTGATTTCCAGGCTCTCTCGCGCAATGTCCATTTTTTCTCCAAGTAAAGATAGGAAATCCCTGCCTGCGGTCTTGGCGATATATCCCAAGCGAGGCATATTGATAGTTACTACCCCTACTGAACCAGTAAGGGCATTAGCTCCGAAGAGGCCTCCTCCGCGACGATCCAGCTCCTCGAGGTCAAGCCTCAAACGGCAGCACATTGAGCGTGTTTCTTCCGGTTTCATGTCCGAGTTCACGAAATTACTGAAGTACGGAACTCCATACTTGGCCGTAATATCCCAGAGTCCCTTGAGATTGGGATTATCCCAGTCAAAGTCCTTGGTGACATTGACCGTAGGAATCGGAAAGGTGAAGACGCGCCCGGCCGCGTCTCCCGAGGCCATGACTTCAAAGAATGCGGTATTGAGCATATCCATTTCTCTCTGAAATTCCCCATATTTTTCCGCACGCGGTTTTCCTCCGATGATCACCGATTGATTCCTGAAGTTAGGCGAAGGAGTCAGATCAAGCGTAATGTTGGAAAACGGCGTCTGGAAGCCCACGCGGGTCGGCACATTCATATTGAAGACAAATTCCTGCAGGCACTGCTTGACCTCTTCCTGGGAAAGACCGTCATAGCGTATGAATGGCGCGAGCAGGGTATCAAAGTTAGAGAATGCGATTGCTCCGGCTGCTTCACCCTGCAAGGTGTACATGAAGTTGACCATCTGACCTAGGGCTGTACGCAGGTGCTTCGCAGGGGCGGATTCGATCTTGTCGGCGACGCCGCGAAAGCCCTCGATGAGCAAATCCAGGAGATCCCAGCCGACACAGTATATGGAAAGCGTTCCCAGATCATGGAGATGCAAATCTCCATCCTCGTAGGCCTCGCGGATTTCTTTTGGATAGATCTTATTTAGCCAGTAGGTCTTGCTGACTTCGGAGAAAATATAATTGTTCAGACCCTGGAGAGAGTATCCCATATTACTGTTTTCCTTGACCTGCCAGTCAAGCTTATCGAGATAGTTGTCGATGAGACCAAGGCTTGCAGCAGTGGCGAAAGCGCGCATCTCCGCGTGCTGTGCCCGATAGAGAATGTAGGCCTTGGCGGTCTTTTTGAAGCGTGAGCGCATAAGAACCTTCTCGACGATATCCTGGATTTCCTCGACGCGCAGGAAGTTTGCGTCGTACTTTATCCCAGCCAGAGCGATGACATCGTCCGACAGTGCTTGCGCATCTTCCTCATTGAACTCCTGCGTCGCCTTTCCCGCACGCAGGATTGCTGAAGTTATCTTTTTTTGGTCGAACGGCACGCTCGAACCGTCTCTCTTAATAATCGAAACGAATAGTGGTGTGGACATGTGCATGGAAAAATTATTGATAATGTGATGTCCATTATCGTTCCTGTTGCGTAGTTTCGCAATATAGAAATTGTGGATAAAGTCAAAAAGGATTAATGTGGTATAATGTTGAGCATGATAAAATTTTTCGACAAACTGGAGGATTCCGTGCGAGAGCACCTTTCCAGATATCCGATCACATATTCCATCATTGGAGGCATGGGGGTGGTGCTTTTTTGGAGAGGTGTTTGGGAAACCGCTGATATCCTCATGGGGATAAATCCAGCGTTCGAGCTGTTCTTTTATGCTCCGGTTCAGGTGGTAATCTCAACTCTTGTTCTCCTGATCACAGGCCTGATGGTCTCAACCTTTATCGGTGATAGGATCATCCTATCCGGTCTCCGTCATGAGAAAAAAATGGAGGAAAAGACGGAAGAGATCGTCAAAGAAGAAGCTATAACTCTCATTAATATTCGCAACGAAATCCGTGAATTAAGGGAAGAGGTTAGGAAACTATCTCAAGATTAGCCCCTAAACTCTATTTCAAAAGGATACATTCCCATTCCACATGATCCCTGGAGCGTGCCTTTTTTGCTGTTACCAATATCTATATCAGTCGAACCGGATTGAGGAAGCAGTTTTGAAATGTTCATGCTCGGGATTCGGACTGCGGCAGAGCAGTCGAAAGTTCCTCTTGTATTGAATCTTATTATTGTCGGAATTCCTGCTTTGGCGAGGCTTTGCCTTGGCTGATACCCGCCTTTGGCATTTATCTCTATGATCTGTTTTCCGTCAACGATGCTGACGTTGTTTGCGTTCGCAACCTGCCCTGTGTCACTACCGTTTCTGCTAAGCATAAAAGCTCCACCAATTAGCGCGATTGCCACGATGATTGAGATAATGATTGATTTCATGATTGAATTATACTAGAAGTTGAAAACGGGCGGTATGACTCCGATTACCGCCAGACTATTGATGAGATTGAAGAGAGCGAACATGATGACGATCAGTCCGGCAGTCTTGAAAAAGACTCCCGCTTTGGAACTTTTTTGAATGCTGAATGAGCTGAAGCTGATGAGAGCGAGAACCGGCAGTGTGCCGAGCGCGAAAGCGAGCATTGTCAGTCCGCCCTGAAGGAAACTCCCAGTCGTCAGCGTGAAGAGTTGCATCGATTGGGTGAATCCGCATGGCAGGAAGAAGGTGGCAATACCGACAAGTAAAGGTGTCAAAGTGTGATTTATTTTTGACACGCCATGAGCGTGCTTGGCGATGAATTTTGGCATCGATGGCTGAAATTTCTTGGCCCAATGAAAAGTATCTAGGAGATTGATGCCGAGAATGAGCATGACGATGCCGATGATCAGACTTAGGATAAACGTTGCCGAGGTATTGAGGGTAAATGCTGCCCCGATCGCTCCGATGACCCCTCCAAGAATAAAGAATGAGACGAGTCGTCCGACATGGAACATCAGCTGGGGGCGTACTTTATCCCCTTCCTTGGCGAATGTGGCGGACATGGATAGGACGAGTCCCCCAACAACTGCCATGCATGTTGAGAGAGAAGCGATAATACCTATGACAAATGCCGTACCGTAGGTTACGTTTCCGGCATTTACAAGATTCACGATTCCCATTTTTTGCAATACTACAAAAAGTACAGCGAATCCAAGAGCGATTGGGACAGCAATCTTGAAATCTCCCCATCTGGCATTGTGCTGATGCTTTTCAATTGAAACAGTATATCCATGAGACTTGAGACGTATCGTGAGATCCTCCGCTATCTGCTCCGTCGTCTTATCGCCAAAGTCTCCGGTAATTTCTAGAGAGTGATGCTTTAAATTTGATTTAATATGAGAGAGATTCGGCAAATCCCCCAGCTCGCTCTCGATCATGAGAACGCATGAGTGGCAATGCATACCGTGTACGTGAAATGTGTATTTTTTTATCATATTTTTTTAGCCTTAAT
>CAYGIZ010000034.1:0-6178 GCA_964350075.1 uncultured Candidatus Saccharibacteria bacterium
GAGTAGCTATGCTCATAGAAGTCTTGACGGATAATAGAAATAAAGCAGCGCAGGAAATTAAATTCATTCTATCAAAACACGGAAGTGAGTTGGCGTCTGTGGGAAGCGCGATTTGGGCTTTCACCAAAAATCATGAGGGTTGGAAAGCAAATAGCACAATGCCTTTGGAAGACGCTGATATTCAGGCGCTGGAAGCACTGGTGGAGGAACTTGAAGAAAATGATGAGGTTCAGGACGTCTTTACCAACGCGGAATAATATGAAAATCCTAGGAATAGATCCGGGGTATGACAGAGTCGGCATAGCGATAATAGAAAAAGAAGGAAAAAATAAAGAAACCCTAGTTTTTTCTGAATGCTTTCAGACATCCTCTAAAGATTCATTTTATGTACGTCTCCGGCAGGTTGGAAAAAAGATTGAAGAAGTAATATATAAACACTCTCCAAATGCACTTGCAATTGAATCTTTATTTATTACAAAAAACCAAAAGACGGCGATGAAAGTCAGCGAGGCTAGAGGAGTTATTATATATGAAGCTGTGAAGGCAGGTTTGCCAGTCTATGAATATACACCGCTACAAATAAAAGTGGCCGTTACAGGACATGGCGGAAGTGATAAGGCTCAAGTTACAAAAATGATTCCCCTTTTAGTTAAATTAACCATCAAAAAAGCTTTGGATGATGAGTATGACGCTATTGCCGTAGCCCTCTCTTGCATAGCCCATGAAGGAAAAAGTTTTCCACAGAAATAGCTATTTGCAAAAGCATCTACATTTTGTTACAACTATGGAATAAAAATAATCACACAAAAGATTATGCCAAAAACAAAAGAATTGGAGAAAAAAACAATCAGCCCTGCCGACGATTTGGAAAAAATAATAGAGATTGATTCCGAAGAAAAGATAATGGATCCCGAACTTATTCCAGGTGAGGAAATCGACGAGGAATTAGATGAAGAAGCAACCTTGGATGACGAAGAAGTGGATCCTTTTAAAGATAAATGGGAGGAGTAGGATTATCTCACCATAATCTTCACAAATCTCTTTTTTCCTATTCTTAAAACTAGATCTTTTTCGGCTTTTATATACTGATCAGAGATAATCTCATCTGTTCCTACTACCGAAACCCCATTCCCCTCTATTAGTCTTCTCCATTCTCCATTAGATCCCACGATTTTTGATTGAACAATTAAATCTCGAATGTGTGAACCGTGCTGTACGTATATTTCCATAATATCATCCGGTACTTCCCCTTTCTTAAATATATTTTCAAAAGATTGTACGGCTTTTTCCGCGGCCTCGGAGCCGTGAATCATTTTTACAATTTCCTGAGCTAATTTGGTCTTTAACTCTTTTGGATTGGCCCCAGAAGCCAGATCTGACTTCATAGATTCAACCTCATTCATAGGTATATCCGTAATCAGTTCGAATCCAGGGATAATAATTCCGTCACTCCAACTCATAATTTTTCCAAACATATCGTCGGGCGTCTGGTCGAGACTTACCATATTTCCTTCCGTTTTCCCCATTTTTTTACCCTCTGAATCTGTCAGGAGTTTAACAGCAACAACAAATTTCTCTTTATTTTTGAGTATTTTCATTAGATCTCTACCGGCAAGCATATTGAATGTCTGATCATTACCCCCTATCTCTACGTCCACATCCATAGCCACAGAATCATAACCCTGCATCAAAGGATACATGAATTCGTGAATATAAACCGGTTTGCCCTCTTCCATTCGGCGCGCAAACATATCTCTTTTTAACATCTGATCAACTGTGAAGTGGGAGGAAAGATCTAATACTTCAGCAAAATTCATTTTTCCAAGCCAGCTAGAGTTGTATTTTATTAAAGCTTTATTAGATCCAGAGAATGAAATGAACTTCGAGACCTGCTCTTGGTATTTTTTGCAGTTGGAGAGCACTTGCTCGCTGGTCAGTTTCTTTCTGGCAGCAGTTTTGTCCGTAGGATCTCCTATCATTGCAGTGAAATCTCCAATGAGGAAAATGATCTGGTGACCTAACTTCTGGAATTCTCCCAATTTTTTTATGGGAATAGCGTGACCTAGGTGGATAGTTGGACCGGTAGGGTCAATTCCATAGTAGAAAGTTAGCCTCTCCTCCCTCATCATCTTGGATTTTAAAAAATCCTTATTAGGAAATATATTTTCAACTCCGCGAGAAAGGACGTCATCTATTCGCTTCTCGTCCGTCACAATAGCCGTCTTTTTTATTCCAAACATGCACATAATTTAACATGTATGGTACAATTTTGCCATGTCGCGAAAGCACCGTTCCCACCTCTCTTGGTGGCATAAACATATAAAAGCGCTTGTTCTCTCTATCATATCTCTGGTTTTGGTATTCACCGGACTTGCCGTTATTTGGTTTTCGACCCTTCAAATCCCTGATTTGAGCGCATTCCAGGCACGTAAGGTTGCCCAGTCAACTCAAATATACGATCGGACAGGAGAAATTCTCCTATACGATGTACATGGCGACACAAAGAGGAAAGTAGTTCCCTTTTCAGACATCTCGCAGTACATTAAGAACGCGACAATCGCTGTTGAAGATGAGGATTTCTATAAGCATCGCGGCATACAGGTAAGTGCGATTATCCGGGCGATAGTGGCGGACATCATGCAGGGAGAAATAGCCCAGGGAGGATCCACAATAACACAGCAGGTCATAAAAAATACTGTTCTGACAAAAGATAAGACTATTACAAGAAAACTTAAGGAATGGATATTAGCGATAAAAATAGAGAAGGTCCTGACAAAGGATGAAATATTCCAGACATACTTGAATGAAAGTCCTTATGGAGGCAATATTTATGGGGTAGAAATGGCCAGCAAGGCGTTTTTCGGCAAATCCGCGAAGGATGTAACATTGTCAGAGGCAGCTTATCTAGCGTCAATTCCACAGGCACCCACATTTTATTCCCCATACGGAAAAAACAAAGACAGGCTCGACGCCAGACAAAAAATGGTGCTTGGTAAGATGAAGGATCAGGGATATATAACAAGTGAGGAGTACGAATCTGCGATAAAAGAAAATGTCATATTCCTTGAAAAAAACATTTCTGGTTTTCGCGCTCCCCATTTCTCAATATACGTCAGGGATTATCTGATAAAAAAATATGGCCAAGACTCGGTAGACGAGGGTGGACTTAAGGTCACTACTACCTTGGACTACCGAATACAGGAAAAAGCAGAGAAAGTGGTAAAAAAATTCGCCCCTACTTTGGCTTCAGAATTCAACGCCAGCAATACTGCCATGATTGCAATAAATCCTAAAAATGGAGATATTTTAGCAATGGTCGGTTCGCGAAATTATTTTGATAAGGAAATAGAAGGAAACTTCAACGTCACGACAGCACACCGCCAGCCAGGATCAACTTTTAAACCTTTTGTGTATGCAACGGCATTTATGAAGGGATACACTCCAGAGACTGTACTTTTCGATGTCCCTACAGAATTTTCTACCCAGTGTACAGTAGAGGGAAAACCCAAGAGAGCAGACGCGGATCCAAAGGTCTGCTACTCTCCAGAGGAATACGATGGACTGTATGAGGGACCACTTACCATTAGAGAAGCCCTTGCTCACTCCAGAAACATACCGGCGGTAAAGGCATTGTACTTGGCCGGAGTCAAGGAATCTTTAGCTACAGCCAGAGCCATGGGCATAACTAGCTTAACGACACCAGAGAGGTATGGTTTGACTCTTGTCCTTGGAGGAGGAGAGGTGTCTCTTTTGGAGCTCACTAGCGCTTATGGAGTCTTTGCTAATGATGGCATAAGAAACGCACATAGGGCTATATTAAAGGTGGAGGACAATAATGGAAATGTTCTGGAGGAAGCCAAAGATTCACCAAACCAAGTTATCGCCCCGCAGGCAGCCCGTCAGATATCTGACATATTATCTGATACCAAGGTGCGCATGCAGAGCCTCCTCCCCATCGGAGAGGCTCTGGGAGGCAAGCCGGTCGCCATCAAGACTGGAACAACGAATGACTTTAAAGATGTTTGGATAGCCGGCTATACCCCCAACATTGTTGTAGGTGCCTGGGCGGGTAAAAATGATAATACTTCAATGGGAAAAAAGGTTGCTGGTCTCATTATCTCTCCTTTGTGGGGAGCATTTATGTCAGAAATAAATGAATATATTCCAAAAGAATACTTCAAGAAACCTGATCCAACACCTTCGGATGTCAAACCAGTCTTGAGAGGAATATGGGCTGGAGGAGTTTCATACAGAATAGACACAGTTTCCGGAAAAGTGGCTACAGAATTTACACCTCTGGAAACCCAGCGGGAGGTCATTCTGAATGGGGTTCACACTATTCTTCACTGGGTAGATAAAGATGATCCAAATGGTCCTATTCCGAAAAATCCGGACAACGACCCTCAATATGAATATTGGGAATATGGAATAAGGAAATGGTTCAATAACTGGCGTCTAGGCAACCCAAATTTCACCGAAGCTGTGTCTTTTGATATTCCAAAAGACCGAGATGATGTACATACCGCCTCCAACTCACTTTCCGTGTCCATAACTTCCCCCCAACCAAACACTACCGTGAACACCTCTTCAAAAGTGAGCGTCAACTTGTCGATAACAGGGCAATACCCTATTAAAAAATCGGAGCTCTACGTGAACGATAGGTATATCTCCACAAGCGAAGCAAACCCAAAAATCTTGAGTTTTATTCCCCGAGAGGTGGGAGTAGTGCAGGGTAAAAACATCATTAAAACAGTTGTGTATGACACTATATACAACAAGAGCGAGGCTTTGCTAGACCTTATAATTTCAGATTAGCGTATATTTGAGATTTTGATTCCCTGAACTTTTTGGCTTATATCTTTTAAAATTGAATTTTTCTTTATAAAAATTTCATTTTTCAAGACAGAGGAAGATTTTATAATCAAGTTTCCAGAAGAAATTTTTATATCTTTCATATCCAGCTCTATACCCGCGTTTCTCTTTATAATTTCAATAATGAGGGTGTACCCTTGTATCTGCGCAGCCGCCTTTCCTTTAAATTTACCTAGAAAGCTTCCGATTTTTTGCATATATTAGCGGTTCATTGGCATAACGATATATTTAAATGTGTTATCAGATACCGGTGTAATGATGAGTGGCCTGTGCATGCCATTAAAAGTCATAGTGACGCTGTCGGAGTCCATAGATTGAAAGCAATCGATGATATATTTGTAGTTAAAATTAATGTCTACAGCCTCTCCTGTGACCACAGCATCTAAGGATGTTAGATTCTCACCAATATCGTTGTTTTTTGTCTTTATTTCGCATTTCTTGTCCTCTGGGACCACCTTAATATTTATCTGGTTGAACTTGTCAGAGAAAATATTTGAAAGCTTTAGCGCACTCATCAAATCCTGCTTCAGCAAAACGACCTCGGTCACGCTCTGCTTCGGAATAATCTGTTTGTAATCAGGGAAAACCCCATCAACCACACGGGAAACTAAATAAATGCCGTTGTAACTGAAAGAGATTTGATTTTTGTCCAATTCAACACTAACTTCTCCTTGTATATTTTCCAACACCCTCAATATTTCAGGTATATTCTTGTGAGGAATGAGGATGTGGCCAAAGTCCTTATTCCTTTTTATTTTTACCCTCTTTTCTGCCAACCGAAACGAGTCGGTGGCTACAAAGATCACAAATTCATCCTCGCAATATATGTATACACTAGAAAGTTCCGGCTTGATACTAGAAACAGAGGAACTATACCACACGGACTTGAGTCCTCTGACAAAATCAGGAGCGCTTAATAAAAAGCTATTACCAGAATCGATACGCGGCAAACTAGGGAAGTCTTCGTGGGACAAGGTTTTAATAATTCCAGAGCTTTTTGGTGTGCTGATTTTTACATTTCCTTGCTGTATTTCTATCCTCACCCCCCTCTCTCCTCCGGATATTCCTCCAATAAATGAGGCGAGGGTGGCACCAGGAATCGCTACAGACCCCACCTCTTCAACTTTGGCCGGAAGAACAATCTCTATACCCAAGTCAAGATTCGTGGCTCTTACAGTCAGTGTGTTTTTTTTGCCGGCATCCAAAAAAAGACAGGAAAGGACAGGCAGTGTCATGTGTTTTCCAGAAATTCGTTCTGCTAATCCAATGGCTTCCCTTAATTTTTCTTGTGCACACTCTATTCTCA
>CAYGIZ010000035.1:0-5976 GCA_964350075.1 uncultured Candidatus Saccharibacteria bacterium
GTTCTATAGAGCACACCCTTTTCATGTATTTTATAAAATTCCAATCTCGCCAAAGTCATCAATATCTCCGGAGCATTTGTCGGCAGTGCAACCGGTAAGGTACGAAAGACGTATCGGAACTTTTGCGTCTTTAAAAATATCCCGACTTTCCTTGGCACCAGTCCGTAATGCCTGGCTTTGACACAAGCCTCCTCGATGTTTTTTGAAAGTTGAGAGAGCAGGAAGGATGGATCATTTGTGGGGGGAGTGAATGAGCGGGTCCTTTGCATGGATGAATAGCTGGTCTTTGGATTTGAATCAACTTCCATAACATTGACTCCGTTCAATTCCGCCCAGATAGCCTGATATGGCTTGGCAGTATTGTCCTCTATCCATTCCCTTTTAAGTCTGGCAAATTCCCCGGCATTTTTTATTCCTTTCTTCTGTAAAAAGAGAGCTGTCCTCCTGCCGATTCCCCAGATTTTTTCTATGGGAGTTTTATCAAGAAAATTTTTGATAGATTCCATACTGATGATTGTCAGTCCATTGGGCTTTATCCATTTGGAAGCGACTTTGGACAGGACTTTTGTCGGAGCCACGCCTACAGAAATGGAGAGGTCGAGCTCTTCATTTATTTCCTTCTTTATTTTCTCTGCAATCTCTTTGTATGACATTTTCAGAGGTTTGTGCAGGCCAGTGAGATCGGCGAAGCATTCGTCGATGCTGTACTCCTCGACATCATCGACGTACCTGCGCACGATGTCGAACATTTTCCTCGAATACTCCGCATAGGAGCGGTAGTCTCCTGGCAGGATGATGACATTTGGGTAATCTCTTCTGACGCGGAAGATCGGCAGACCTCTAGTGATTCCCAGAGCTTTGGCTTCATACGAAGCGGCAGTGACTATTCCTCTTTCTTCTCCGGTAACGGCAGGCAAGCCCCGGAGAGAGGGATCTTTCGCGACTTCAACTCCGACAAAGAATGAATCGCCGTCGAGGTGGAGGATGGATTTTTGTGAAGGGTTGAAATAGTGGCGTGAGATTAGGCTTGTAGTTCTGGCATTATATCATAGCAAAAAGCGCCACTGTACCCGATATACAGCAGCGCTAGTTCCTACACCAATATGGTGAAACTTAGCTTTTGTCATGATTCCATTCCTCCCCACTATTCCCATCACCATGCAGGTATTCCAGGATATCAAATAACATAGCTTCGATATTCCTCTGCTTCTCACGATCTTCTTTTAGGCACTTCAGAATTTCCTCGACAGTCGACTCCAACCTCTTCAGCCTTTTGTTATCGTCGTTTTTTATTTCAACCACAACACTGTCATCCGGCAGAGGTGAGGAATCAATCTGTTTCCTGATCGCTTTGAATTCCTTTTTCGAAATATTGATCCCCAACATTGCACAAAGAATCTCAGTGGCTTCCCTTTTGTTGGCGAGAGGCGGCGAAAAACTGTTATTGCGGTAAATGATCCTGGCCGTTTGATCATTCTTGTCGAACATCAAGTATCCAGAGTATATTTTACTCATTAGCAGCTCCTTTGTTTGAGTTGAATATTTGTTCCCGTTCTCCGTGTATAGGATAGTATGGTTTAGGTTGCAGGTCAACGCATAAATGAAGCGTGCCGAAGTCAAAAAAGTTTTTTATTTTGCTCTCTAAGATTATTCCGAAGAATTCTCCAATTTGGAATAGCTTTTTCCACTAAATCCCAGAATTTTTTTGAATGATTGAATTCTCCGAGGTGACAGAGCTCGTGAACGATGATGTAGTCAGCAAGTTCCGGAGGCAACAGCGCGAGACGATAGTTGAAGCTTAAATTCCCTTTTCGTGAACATGATCCCCAGCGTGATGATTGATTGCGAATGGTGATTCGGTGGTAGGTGAAGTTGTAGGTGTGATTGAAATGAGCGAGACGAGACGTAACTAGCTCAAGAGCGGTAGTTTTGTGGAGGAGAAAGGAGGAAGGCATACCTTATTTACCTCCTTATCATCACCGAAAAATATTCGCTATCGGCATATTTCTCCGCCCTTTCATTTATCTTATACCTCTCCCTTAATTCCTCAAGGGCCATCGTACGCCCATCTTCCGCCTTTGTCTCGAACAATCCTATCCTGTACGCCAACTCATCCGAATACGCCGGCATCAGAACCTTTAAACTCCATGGCACTCTTCCAGGCACTATATCATTGACATGAGAAACAATATTCGTCGTGCAGGTGCTCGTCAAAGTGTTGTAGAATTCCGGCTCGGTTGCAAGTTTGTTCGCCCTATTTATCATTGAAAGGAAAAGCTTTTGCATATTTTCCTTTGTAGTCTTGATGGGGTAGAGGAAGACCTCGTCCTTGCGGTAGTTTGACCTTAGTTTTATGACATCCCTTTCATCAGCAATGACGTAGACGAGTTCGTATTGGCGGAGGAGGCCTTTCAGGGCGGAGAAGGATTCACCTTTTTCCTTGCGGATCTCTACAGAGATAGAAACATAGTCTCCGCCCGCAAAGCCGAATGATACCAATGTATGCGCGGCTCCGGCTCCATGCCCTGCAAATGGCTCAACCATATACCAGACAGACTCCAGCTTGTTGAGATCGAAACTCTTGTCATAATATCTGACATCATAGTCTTTCGTGCTTCTGTAATCAATATTCCTGATATTCTTTATAGAAACAATATCGCCATTGATTTCCGCTCGAGCCAAAACTTCCTGATCCTTATTCCAATCACGATCGAGCGATGGACGGACGATGATGGAGAAGATGAAATAGAAGATGATGCAGAAAGCGATGAGATAAAGTAAAACTTTTAAAGTTTTTTTCATATACTAAAGTATATCACTATTTTAAATTTGGGTATAAAAAATCACGCCGGACACAGGAGGTCGCGGCGTGAGAGGAACTATGTAAAGATAATCCGAAGCGAAGCGAAATGGAGGGGGTGAATGTGGAAAGGAACACAACACCACCCCTCCAAACTTGTGCTAGGCTGTGAAGATCTCTACACGTACATTATATCCTACCTTGGTTTTAAAAGCAATAGCTATTCGCCTTCTACCCCCTCCACCCCCTTCCGCTCTCCTTTCCAAGTAAAACTAGAACTAAAATATAAATAATATGCTCATCAAGCACAGGATTATTGGCAGGCATTATGAGAGCCAGATACATGAGCGCCATCATCACAGCTCCAGCTAGAGCCCCCCACTTTACATATCTATTAAAAAGTAAAGTCAGACCGACGAATAGAAGCCCGAGCATGAACATCCAATCGACGACAGCAGAGCCGGCAATTGAGTGAAAGAAATCTGCAAAGGGTCCTTTTACAGCATTTGATAGAAATCCTGTGGTGGGAGAGCCACCCTTGATCCATGCATTTCCAACCTTTGTCGCGAACCCTAGACCAAAGGTCTTATCGAGAAAAGCCCAGAGAAAAATAAAACTCATTGATAGGCGAAGCAAAACGTAAACATTATGTTTTTTCATATCTTTAATTATAGCACCTATTTCTGGTATACTGCGTATATGTCTTCCCCTTTTATCCACCTCCACACCCACTCCCACTATTCCCTCCTAAATGCTCTGCCGAAGATTGACGAGCTGGTAACCGAAGCCAAAAAATACGGCATGAAATCCCTAGCACTGACTGACGCCGGCAATATGTACGGGACCGTTGAGTTCTATCAAACCTGCAAAAAGAAAGACATTAAGCCCATCATAGGTGTGGATTTCTATATGGCCATCCGTACTAGAAAAGATATGCAGGCCGGTGTTGATAATCGGCGGAATCGTCTTGTGCTACTGGCGAAGAATTATGAAGGCTACAAGAATCTCATCCAACTAGTGACTCGCTCCAACATGGAAGGCTTCTACTACAAGCCTCGCATTGATAGAGAGCTTATAGAAAAATATTCCAAAGACCTAGTCTGCATTGCTCCGTCATTTTCGAGCGACATTTCCCAAGCTCTGAAAAATCGTGACGTAGAAAAGGCAAAAGAGAGAATTTCTTTTTACAAATCAGCCTATGGCAAGGAAAATTTTTTTCTAGAAATTACGCGTCACCCAGAAATGCCGGCTCATGAACCACTGATGCAGCAGCTTTTAAAACTAGCGGAAGAAACAAAGACGCAGATTGTCGCTGCTCATGATGTATATTATCTGCACCCAGAGGATAAAGCAGCTCGAGATACTCTCATGCTCGTCAATACTTCCGGGGATATTTCCGATCGAGCCAATGACGCAGAAGAATCCGACTTCTCCTTCATCTCACCAAAGAAAGCCGAGGAACTTTTCAAAGATATTCCCGAAGCGATTGCCAATACGCAGAATATTTCAGACATGTGCAATCTCGATCTTACTCTTGGCAAATGGGTCTTCCCTGATTACCAAGTAGAGTCAGGACTTTCCTACGACGAGGAATTTCGCCGAATTGCCTACGAGGGTCTGAAGATGCGCTCTATGGAAAAAACAAAAGAAGTCGAAGAAAGAATCGAGTACGAACTCAAGGTTATTAAGGACAAAGGTTATGCCCAATACTTTCTGGTAGTTTGGGATCTCCTTCGCTACGCCCATGAGCATGGCATCCTCACGAACATTCGAGGTTCGGTCGCCGGTTCGCTCGTGACCTATCTCTGTGGGATTACAAATGTTGATCCTATAGCCTACAAAATTCCCTTCGAAAGATTTCTAAATCCCGAGCGTCCATCTGCTCCAGATATCGACATGGACTTCGCCGACAACAGACGCGATGAGGTAATAGAATATACGCGAAAAAAATATGGGCATGACAAAGTAGCACAGATCGGAACATTCGTAACGATGATGGCACGCGCTGCAGTGCGCGATGTTGCCAGAGCCATGGGGTATGCATATGAAGTCGGAGATAAAATATCCAAGCTTATCCCTCTTGGTGCGCAGGGTTTTCCCATGACAATAGACAAAGGCCTGGCGGATGTTCCGGAGCTCAAGGAACTTTATGAAAAAGATCCAGACACAAGGAGAATCATTGAAATGGCCAGGAAAATTGAAGGCTGCGCCCGCCACATTTCCGTGCATGCTGCCGGAGTCGTCATTGCCCCACAGCCATTGTCAGAATATGTCCCACTACAGTATGAAACGAAGGGTGAGGATGGACACAAGAAGATCATCACGCAGTATGACATGTATTCGGTCGGAGAAGATGGTATAGGACTTTTGAAGTTCGACTTTTTGGGTATAAAAAATCTTTCTATACTTGCGGATGCTGTAGAAAGAGTGAAGAAAATTGAGGGAAAAACTGTGGACATAGAAAATATCCCAATCGATGACAAGAAGACATTTGAAATATTAGCTCGTGGAGAGACAACCGGCCTTTTTCAGCTCAATGGAACCGGGATGACGAAGTTTCTCGTCGATCTCAAGCCTTCCTCCATTCATGATATCAATGCTATGGTCGCCCTCTATCGTCCTGGTCCACTGGAAATGATTCCAGAATACATCCAGAGAAAGCATGATCCGTCGAAGATCGAATATCTTGATCCGCGCCTGAAGGATATTCTTTCTCTTTCATACGGAATTATCACGTATCAGGATGACGTGCTTCTTACTGCAATTAAGCTTGGAGGATATTCCTGGCTCGAAGCCGACAAGCTCCGCAAAGCCATGGGTAAAAAGATTCCTAAAGAAATGCAGGAGCAGAAGGATAAACTAATAGAGGGTCTTATTAAAAATGGAAAAGAATATGGTCTTGGTAAAAAGAAAGCCGATCAGCTTTGGAAGCTTATCGAGCCATTCGCGGCCTACGGCTTCGGCAAGGCTCATGCCGCGAGCTATGGACGCGTGGCCTATCAAACCGCCTATATGAAAGCCAATTTCCCTGCCATCTACATGTCCGCCGTTCTTTCGGCAGAATCCGGTGATGTAGAAAAGATCGCGGAAATCATCGCGGAGTGCAAGCGCATGAAGATACCGATCCTTCCGCCGGATATCAACGAAAGCTATAGTCAATTTACAGTGATTAAAGG
>CAYGIZ010000036.1:0-5917 GCA_964350075.1 uncultured Candidatus Saccharibacteria bacterium
GAATGAGAGGATGGCTGCTATGAGAAAGTACGATGTAGCAGTAATCGGAGGAGGTCCTGCCGGTATGATGGCAGCGAGTAGAGCAGAAGAGCGCGGCTTGTCAGTCATTCTCCTGGAAAAAAATGATGAGCTTGGCAAGAAGCTCCTCATAACCGGCGGAGGGCGGTGCAATATAACAAATGCAGAATTTGACCACCGTGCCTTCCTGACTAAACTAGGCAAGACCGGCAATTTTCTTTTCTCCGTATTCGCGCAGTTCGGAGTGCAGGATACTTTTGAATTCTTTGAGAAAAAGGGTTTGAAATTGAAAGTCGAGGAATTCAAGAGAGCCTTTCCTCATGACGACAAATCCTCCTCTGTTTTACAGATTCTCTCTTCTCGCCTGAAGAAAACAGAAATCCGCGTCAACTCTCCGGTCAAAGGTTTTTTGAAAAATGGTAATAAAATCGCGGCAGTCGAGCTTACGAATGGAGAGACGATCACAGCAGACAACTATATCCTCGCAGTCGGTGGCAGTTCCCATCCTGAGACAGGCTCTACGGGAGACGGCTATACTTGGCTCAAGGCAATTGGCCACACCGTTGTCATTCCGGAGCCTTCTCTAGTGCCGATTGCTATCAAAGAAAAGTGGGTCAAGGATTTGAAAGGAATAACTCTGGATTCAATCAAATTATCCGCCTATCAGAATACAAAAAAGATTTTAAGTAAAAAGGGCCGAGTGCTTTGCACGCACTTTGGTATCAGTGGACCGACAGTTATTAATATGAGCCGTGATGTTGGCGAGCTCCTGAAGTGGGGACCTGTGGAAATCCAGATAGATCTATTTCCTTCCTTGGACTACGGAATGCTCAATACCAAACTGCAGGAGCTTTTTGATAACAATAAAAATAAATTATTCAAGAATTGCATGCTGGGCTTCATACAATCAGGAATGATAAATACTATTTGTGAATTATCTAAGATTGATCCTGCGACTCCAGTGCATAGCGTCACAAGAGAAGAAAGATTGAGGTTAGTGGAAATTTTGAAGCATTTAAAAATGTCAGTCAATCATCTCCTTGGTCCGGATAAGTCCATTGTCACATCCGGAGGAGTAGCTTGCGAAGAAGTGGATTTCAAGACTATGAGATCCCGCCTTTTTCCAAATCTTCTTTTCGCTGGAGATATTTTGAACATTGAAAGGCCTTCAGGAGGCTACAGTCTGCAGATCTGCTGGAGCACTGGATGGGTTGCGGGGAGTGAGGTTTAAACTATTTTTCAATTTTTAGCCTCTAAAATTCTCTTATTAATGCCCCTAAATACGGCCACAATTTTTTCTTTGCTGTCTCTAGATCAAAAAAATCCCCTCGATCCACTTCCGGAATTTCCATTTGCTTGCCGGATCTCGGCGGCCATTCTACCTTACAAGTATTACTCTTAATTTTCGAAGGATCACAGTCTCCTTCGAATGCCCAGATGTGCACAATTTTTCCAGGCCTCTTGACCGGAGTAAGTTTAATAAATTTTTTGGCATCAGCTTTGAAACTTGTCTCCTCTTCAAACTCTCTTTTAGCCGCCAGCAACATATCCTCACCCTCTTCAACTTCTCCCTTTGGAATATCCCATACTCCATCATCTTTATTTTTACAAAATGGCCCGCCGGGATGCACGAGAAAGACTTCGATCTTTCCGTTTTTCATTCTATACATTAATAACCCCGCGCTTATTTTCATTACATCCACCCCGCCAATATTGCTCCATTTATAAGAAGCATAACGAGGTAGTACCCAGCGGTGATAAACCAATACTTCCATGGCCTATTTTCCCAAAGCACAGATCCGAGAGTCACGGGTGCGATGAAGCCAAGCCAATTCCAGAATCCTGCCATGATACCCGCATATGCTCCACTTGCGTTCATGTATGCTGAAGCAAATACAATAGAGTAAAGGAGAACATAGTTCATGACGAGAGATCCAATGATAACAAGTGCGTAACTCCTATACATCATCTTCTTCATCTCCGGTGTCATGACTTCAGGCATGGAAATACCGACTGCATTCATCCAAGCTTTGCCGAAAATAGGACCATACCAGAGAGAGCCGATAACAACACTTATAATAGTCGTGACGATGATTGCCCACCAGTTTATTGCGATTTCAAACATATTATTAAATTAATTATAATAACTATATTTTATCACCCTCTTTCAGATCCAAGCAAACAGAGTTTAGGCAGTATCTTTTTCCCGTTTTTGTAGGACCATCGTCGAAAACATGGCCCAAGTGCGAACCGCATTTGGCGCAAGTGATCTCCGTCCTCTTCATGCCGTGCTCATTATCCTCCTCATATTTCACCGCTCCAGGCAAAGCTTCGTCAAATGAAGGCCAGCCGGTACCGGAGTCGAACTTTGCAGTGCTGGCGAATAGAGGATTGGCGCAGACAGTGCAATTGTAAGTTCCGCTTTTCTTTTCATAGACGTATTTGCCAGAGAAAGGCGCTTCGGTTCCCTTTTGCTTCAGGACTTTGTATTGCTCGGGAGTGAGCATCAGGCTAGCGAATTCTTTGACAACTTTTTCTAGTTTTGGATTGATGACAATCTCGCAGTATGGGTTGCCTTTATTATTAGCGAAGTAGTCTTTGTGATAATCTTCAGATTCCCAAAACTTCTTCAAAGGTTCGACTTCCGTCACGATCGGCTTGCCAAGTTTATTTGAGTCATTTATTTCCTTTATAAATTTCTCTATCTCCTCTTGCTGTGCTGGTGTTGTGTAGAAAATCACCGATCGATATTGAGTTCCGACATCATTGCCCTGCTTGTTCCTAGTAGTCGGGTCATGACTGCCAAAAAATACGGTAAGTAGAGAGCGGAGCGGGACAAGAGAAGGATCGTATTCTATCTGTACAGATTCCGCATGGCCGGTATTGCCTCCGCAAACTTGTTCGTATGTAGGATTTTCCACAGTTCCTCCGGAATATCCAGGCAAGACAGAAATAACACCCTTCATCATTTTAAAAACCGCTTCAGTGCACCAGAAGCATCCTCCGCCGAAGACGATTTTTTGGGTTTTATTCACATTTACATTATACACTAAAAGAAAAGCCGCCCGGCATGCCATTTTACTGGCAATTGGGGCGGCCTTCGATATCTGGCGCTATCATTTCAAGACATGCATGTACACGACTTCTGGCTGATTCATCGCTTTGGTCAGCCACTTGTCGTGCGCGTTCATTATCATATCCGCCACCTGATGAGGATTATTGAATTCCGTACTGATCACAATATCGAAATTCTCCGGAAGCCACATACAACCTGGGTAAAGGCCTTCGTATCTTTCCGCGTCGTTCACATCCCGCATGACAATATCCTGCAATATCTTTTCGAACTTAACCTTGGGATTTCTCTTGCGTTGGTCTTTCCATCGTCTGGACGATCGGATGTACAGTTCACAAGTGAGCAGGACATGAAATGCGTAAGGCATGAAGACATGGACAAGCCGTCCTTCTCCGATTATGTAGTTACGATGAGCTGCAATGCTGTATATCTGCGCATCACACCATTCATCATGTCCTTCTTCAGGATGAAGATTACTATGTTCCGCAAAGTCTTCAATCGTAGCGAACCCCATATCCTTTTGTCTTTTTCTCATCAGGCTTCCGACACTGATGAAATTGTATGAAGGAAGTTTTTTCTTCAATACTTCGACAGTGGCGCTCTTGCCAACTCCGGTTTGAGAAGTGATGGAAATCTGCCCGGAAAACAGGACTTCCTTAGACTCAACACTTGCACGATCATAGCGTTCCCGTGTAGGCAACATAATTAACCTTTCTTTAGATTTTTCAGCGAATCCTCCCAAACATTAATAGATTGGGCTTCAAAAAGCAAGCATGTTAGGTATATTTATCCCCGTACCTTATTCCACAGCCATCCAAAAAGGCAGCCGACTACATATCCAACGATAAAAGTCAGTATCACGAGAGTAATAGCTGGAGTCCAGGCGAACGTTCCGACTTGATGAGTTGTTTCTACCATATGGGCCCAAAATACAAAACTCATGATGGGAGCCGCCCACCCCACCAATACCAAGAAAGACCAAACCAAATGTAATCCGCCGAACAAGGAACCAAGTGCCAAACCTACTTTATGCTGGTTTATATGCATATTTTTACTATAAATTATAATGCCTCAATTGTAGCATGAGTCTTATTTAAAGAATTCCATGAATCTCATCGGATCAATGGATATTCCATTTATCCTGACTGTTAGGTGCAAGTGCGAACTTTCCGCGTAGCCCGTCTTTCCTGCCAAGCCGATCACCTGTCCTGGCTTTACCGTGTCTCCCACTTTCACATTTATTTTCGAAAGATGCATATAAAATGTCTGCAGGCCGAGTCCGTGATCAATCACAATCGTCTTGCCGTATATCGTGTAAGTTCTAGCCTGACGTACAACTCCCTGATTCATCGCCATGACAGGCGTGCCGTCCTTCGCTCTAAAGTCAGTACCCTTATGAGTAATCGTATATTCTCCAGTCTTCCGATTATATCCGTAGGGATCAGTGACGATAGGATTCTTGATCGGGAATCTGAAAGGCTTGGTCCAGAAAGATTTGGCTTCTGTCTTTATATTTTCCAAACTGGCATTTTCTTTTGAGAGATTGTTCACCAAATTCTTCTGGCTGGCAGGAGTATCCCCTCCGAGCTTGTGTGGAATACCCAATGGCGCTTCAATCTTTTTTCGCTCTTTAACTGTAATTGTTTTTTCAGTTACACGGCCGTCTGGAAATTCAATTTTAAAATTATAACTTCCTGGTTTTCTCGTAAGATTTATTGGCACAAGACCTCGAGTCTTTTTGTTGTATTGAAATGTAGCCACCGCAATGCCATCAAAAGTTATCTTCTTAACTTGTGAATCAATTGTAATCATTACGGGATCGCCCTGAATGATTTCAGTAGGTTTAATATCAATATTCTGCGCAGAAGAAAATAGAGGAGAAAGTAGAAAAGTTAAAAATAAGAGTTTTTTCATAATTGAAATAATCACGAACCTAATGCTCCCCTACGAGCGCCTTCACTCTCTCTTCCACCGGCGGATGAGTCATGAAAAGCTTGGTTAAAAAACCCACTTTTTTACCTCCTTCCTTGAACGGATTTTCAATATAAAGATGAGCAGTGGCGTGATTCGCCCGCTTCAGAGGCGATGGGTGCGCGGCAATTTTCTTCAAAGCGTTTGCCAACCCTTCCGGGTACCTCGTCAGGAGCGCACCGGAAGCATCCGCCAGGAATTCCCTCTTTCTGGAAATGGCCAGCTGGATGACCACTGCCGCCAGTGGAGCGAGAATAGCTAGAACGATTCCCGCGACAAGCATGAGAACCTGCAGTTGTCCTCCTCTCTCATTATCCCTTCTGCCGAAAACCGTCATTCTCAAAAAGAAATCCGAAAGGAGAGTTATGAACCCCGCCAGCATCACTACAATAGTAGAAAGCAGAATATCCTTGTTCTGCACATGAGCCAATTCATGAGCAATCACTCCTTCGAGCTCGCTCCTATCCAAAATTTGGAGCAGTCCGGTCGTGACGGCAACCGCGGCATGCTCTTTGTTTCTTCCAGTCGCAAAAGCATTTGGAGAGGTGTCATTTATTATATACAATTTGGGCATCGGTAGGCCTGCGGTGATAGAAAGATTCTCCGTCACATTCCAGAGCTCCATGAATTCTGCTCTTGTAGCAGGACGCGCTCCAGACATAGACAGGACAATCTTGTCAGAAAACCAGTAGCTGAATATATTCATGAATATACTCAAGAAAATAGCAATGAGCAGTATTTCCGGCGCATCATAAACACGGCTGAATGCCCACCCAAGCCCAATGATGACGACCAGAAAAACCGACATCAGCAGCCAGGTTTTTCTTATATTAGAATCCTGATTCTGGTAAATAT
>CAYGIZ010000037.1:0-5643 GCA_964350075.1 uncultured Candidatus Saccharibacteria bacterium
GGGGATTTGCGGACTTTGTGGTTTCCGGAGGAGCGGGTGCTGAAGAATAGGAGAAGTTTTTGATCACCCCGTCATCTTCGGAGTTCCTGAATAATCAACAGCGTACTCAATGAGCAAAGATCCTTTTTCTGTAGATTCCAAAACGCTCTTTAATTTCAAATGATATAGCATCTCTTCATTGAAAAGGGTAATGCCTTTTCCAAAAACAATTGGTTCAAGGGTCAGGTAAATTGAGTCGACAACTCCGGCTTTCATGAACATGTTGTAGATGTGAGATCCGCCGCAAATAGCTACGCT
The DNA here is from genome assembly GCA_964350075.1 of uncultured Candidatus Saccharibacteria bacterium. Classification (GTDB taxonomy): domain Bacteria; phylum Patescibacteriota; class Minisyncoccia; order Phycocordibacterales; family PALSA-1337; genus CAIOGI01. The sequence continues at coordinate 298 of CAYGIZ010000037.1, forward strand.
TTTGAATCCTCTCCCCTCCAATTCTTTCAGTAATTCTCTCGGAGTCTTCTGTGTAGTTTCCGCACCTTCAAAAGTCTTTGTTCGGCTATATACAATATTCACCCTTTCCTTCAACGGTCGAGGAAGAGTAGTGTAGGTAGTAGAGCCCATGACGACAACCCCAGCCTCTTTTGTGAGCTTGATGAAGCGCTCCTTATCGGCTCTGCTGGTCCAAAAGGCTGAATGTTTCTCGTTTTTTGCGATGTATCCATCGGCGGAAACAGCTGCGATGATGAAAGTTTTCATATGTATGATTTTAGCACTTTACAACAAAAAACTTAAGTAGGAAGTATTGCTTTTAAATTCTTAGAGATTATACTTGTGATATGACTTCTATGATTACCGCAAACGGGAGCAAGACTACGATCAAGCATGTGCTTTCAGCCGGATCGAATATTGACCACCGCCTGATCAAGGATTATAAGGAACTCAAAAAAATAGTCGATGTATTTAAGAAAATGGGTTACAGTGTTGTTCTGACCCAAGGAGTGTATGACCTCATCCACGGTGGCCACGCGGCATATTTGGAGGCGGCACGCTCTTATGGTGATGTTCTAATTGTCGGTGTTGATTCTGACGAACTTACACGCAAAAGAAAAGGTCCAGAGAGGCCGATTGTCCCGCAGGAGGAAAGACTGAAAATGCTTGTGCATCTTCGTTCTGTAGATGTGGTCACCTTGAGGGAGGTGCACCACAACATAGGAGACCTTATACGCTTAGTGGAACCAGATGTTCTTGTCGTGTCTAAATCAACAACAGATTTTAGCTCTAGGATGGCAAAGGAATATCAGAAGTTTTGCGGGAAAATTGTAACGCTTCCTCCGCAGGGAACCACTTCAACGTCGGCCCGAATCCGTAACTTGACTATTGAGGGGGCAGAGAAATTGGCGCACGAAATGAACCGCATTATTCAAGAATTTTTGCGTAAGATTCGCAAGGCGAAATAATAGACGATGACACAAAAAGCAATTATAGCTTTCGTACCAGTATTGCATAAAGGATATTTGGATTTTTTTTCCAACAACGAAGGGGATATTTTTATTTTAAGCCAGAATCTTATAGACTCCTTTGTGCATTTAACCAGGGATCTTCGAACTATAGATCCGGAAAAATGTGTATTGGCTCTGAAAGCACTGTCTCCGGAAAGAAATATCACAACGGTGGATAATGGTGGCATTGTTCGCTTGTCTGAAGAAGGTTATGAATTTCTTATGCCGGAAGATGAAATATCTCATGACATTGCTTCTCGGTATATAAAAAATAATAAGGTGACGTATTTACCTGTATTTCTTCGCTGGAATAGATTAATTTCTTTGGCCGAACACAATATACCTGCTCATCGCAAGATTACGAAAGAAGATTTTCATAGAACCTTTATAAAAATAGCTGATCAGGAAGCGGCAAAAAGTGCTGATTGGTGGAGGCAGATTGGTAGCGTTATAGTAAAGAACGATAAAATCCTTTTTTCAAGCCATAATCACCATCTTCCTTCGGATTATCACCTGTCGACATTTGGGGATCCTCGAAGCAACTTTGACGCCGGACAGCACCAGGAAATATTTACCTCAATACACAGTGAGGCTTCAATAATTGCAAAGGCAGCTCATGATGGAGTGAGTTTGGATGGATCAACCTTGTATGTGACAACTTATCCTTGCCCTAACTGCGCCCGCCTTATTTCCAAGGCTGGCATTAAGAAAGTTTACTATTCAAAAGGATACTCTCTTCTCGACGCAGAAAAAATCCTCGACCATTTTGGCATTGAGGTATTTCTTGTCCAATAGTTTCTATCCAATTCTCATTAAGAGACCTTTTTTTAGATCATATTCGGAACTTTCGGGATCAGATTGCAGTATATGAGCGTGAAGGTGGCTGACTGTTCCGCCTGTATAGTGAGTATCGCCAAAACGCATAACGAATGCTCCGCCTGCTATGCCGCGCTGTGATATTTCTTCCTGTAATATTTTCTGTAATTCCACCCAGGCCTCCTTTCCAATTTCACTTCCATGCGAAATATGCTGTTTATATATGATCAAGCGATGATGCTTGGTAGGGGAATACGGATACATGTTATCAGTAACCCACCAAAATTCTTTTTCCACAAGGGGATTCTTGTGATACCGACGCAAATTATCAGAACAAAATGGACAAACGCCCTCCTGTGCAATTTCGCGAATTACTTCGCTGTACTGCGTAGAAGGGCGTGATTTAGAATTATCTTGATTGACGAACATTGTGATGTTTTTAAACCGGAGTAGGAATCTTCATGGCGGGATGAGATTCGTAGTCTGTGAGTGTGAAATGTTCCGGACGAAAATCCAAAATGTCTTTGATCGAAGGATCAAGTGTTACCGTAGGAAATCTCCGTGGATCCCGCTTGAGAATTTCTTCGACAAATTGGTACTGGCTCTCATAAATGTGTGCGTCAGAGATTGTGTAAACCAGTTCCTTTGCCTCATATCCCATGATTTGAGCAACCATCAGGGTGAAGGCAGCGTATTGGATGATATTGAAAGGCACTCCGACCGGAATATCTCCGCTTCTTTGGAAGTGATGAACACTGATCTCTTTTGTGTCTGGGAAACCAAAGATATGCAAGTAGCCGTGACATGGGGCCACCACCACCTTTCTCTGTAGTTCCGAATGCTGGATCGCATACTGTGGGATCCATGGAGTAATGATGTGAGTTCTTAGGTATGGCCTCTCTTTTAGCTGGCGTATAACTTCAACAATCTGATTGAAGGGTTTTCCTTCTGATGTTGGGAACGCCGCCCACGCAGGTCCATATGATCCGGGTCCAAGCTCGCCCGGTGGAAGACCAAATATTGCACATTTTTCTGGAGTGACCCAGCGATCCCACCATTTGCATCCCCATTTTTCAAGTTCTTCTTGTGTGTGGGCGCCATGCAAAAAGGCGAAATGTTCTGCTAAAGCCCCCTTTAATAATTTAGAGAGATCTCTTTCCGTAAGTAGGGGGAAGCCATTTCTAAGATCAAATCTCATTTGATGTCCTAGGACCATTTTCGAGATTTCCCCATGAATAGGCTTAACGTCCGTGCCTTCTTTCATTATTCTTGACAGTAGGTCTCTGTATTGCGTGTCAACAGTTCTGTCAGCATACGTTTTCATAGAATGATTATACCAAGTTCCGTTTTAAAAACCACCTCTCTTTTCTTGTGGTATCATATTCTCATTCCTTTACTTATGCAAATCAAGATCAAACGCCTTCACAGTGATGCCATACTTCCATCTTACGCGCACCCAGGGGACGTCGGTCTGGACATGTGCTCCATGGAGGAATATATTTTGAAGCCTGGTGAAAGAAAAATTTTCCCAGTTGGCTTTAGCTTGGAATTTGACGAGGGATACGCCGCAATCGTGAAAGATAAAGGCAGTTTGCCAAAAAATGCTGGTATTCATACCATGGGTGGAGTGTTTGATGCGGGCTATAGAGGTGAATATAATGTCAATCTTATTAACCTTGGTGGTGAGGTTTATAAGATCGAGAAGGGAAATAAAATTGCCCAGCTTGTTATCATCCCTGTTGTAAGGGCAGAGTTGAAAGAAGTAAGCGATTTATCAGAAACTTCACGTGGCGAGGGTAGATTTGGAAGTACCGGGAAATAAAGTATAATGGCAAATATGAAAGATATCGCCATAAAAAAACTGATGGAAGCAGAGAAAAAGAGGCAGAAAAGCGTGATTAACCTCATAGCATCGGAAAACTACGTTTCAAAGGATGTTTTAGAGGCTCTAGGCTCTGAATTGACGAATAAATACGCAGAGGGGAAATCTCACTTTAGATACTATGGAGGCAATGAAATCGTGGACAAAATCGAAGACTTGTGTGTAAAAAGAGCACTATCTCTATTCCGCCTCTCAGCAGAGAAATGGTCTGTAAATGTTCAGCCTCTATCCGGTTCCCCGGCAAACTTAGCTGTCTATACGGCACTCATTCCGTTCGGAGGGAAAATCATGGGCATGAGCCTGGATCACGGTGGACATCTGACGCACGGACACAGGGTTTCCGCTACAGGAAAATTTTGGCAGCAAATCCCATACGGCTTAGATAAAGAGAGTGAGCTTTTGAATTATGAACAGTTAAAAGAAACGGCTGTGCGGGAAAAGCCTGTTATCATAGTAGCTGGGTATACCGCATATCCTAGGATTGTAGATTTTAAAAGGTTCCGTGAGATCGCCGACGCATCCGGCGCAATTCTCATGGTAGACATGTCGCATTTCGCAGGTCTAGTGGCTGGTAGACAGTATCCTTCGCCTTTCGAATACGCGGATGTTGTAACTACCACAGTTCACAAGACTCTCCGCGGACCAAGAAGCGCCCTTATTTTTTCTAAAATTGATGAGAGGGAGCTGGGAAAGAAAATCGATAAAGCTGTTTTTCCAGGCTTGCAAGGGGGACCGCACCTAAATCAGATTGCTGCCGTCGCAGTCGCTCTAAAGGAAGCTGCCACTCCTGCTTTTAAGAAATACGCATCACAGGTAAAAAAGAACGCAAAGGTACTTTCTGAAGAATTATCAAAAAGAGGCTGGAGAATAATTTCAGGCGGAACTGATAGCCACTTGATACTTGTAGACACATGGATGGATGGCAAGGGCATATCTGGAAAAGAGGCGGGGGATCGACTGGAGAAAGAGGGAATCATAGTGAATAAGAACACCATACCGTTTGATACTAGATCACCCGTGGATCCCTCCGGCATCCGAATCGGCACCGCCGCGGAAACTACCAGAGGAAAAAAGGAAAAGGACATGAAGAAGATCGCCGAGAGGATAGATAGGATACTTCGCGCGAAATAATGCTAGAATAAAAGAATGATAGAGGAGATCAGGAAAGGCCTGCAAAAGGCAGCGGAAAAGGCAGGAATAGATAATCCAGAGGTTCATCTAGAACATCCTGACGATATTTCTCATGGGGATTTTTCTTCAAATATCGCTTTGATAAACTCTAAAAGACTTAAGTCAAATCCAAATGAGTTGGCAGAAAAAGTGATAGTGGGATTTGAAAAGCCGGAACATGTGGAGTCGGTGGAGATAGCTGGACCAGGTTTCATAAATATCCGTCTTTCAAGAAAATATTTTATAAAAGAAATTCAGGTAATTTTGGAAAAGAAGGATGGGTACGGACGACAGTCGATAGGGAAAGGCAAGACTGTTGTGGTGTTCGGCCTTCCGGGCGCGTTTACCCCTACCTGCTCCAGCACGCACGCACCGGGCTTTGAGGCTAAGTATGATGAGTTCAAGGAGCTCGGCGTCGACGAGGTGTACTGCCTCTCGGTGAATGATGCC
>CAYGIZ010000038.1:0-5625 GCA_964350075.1 uncultured Candidatus Saccharibacteria bacterium
TTCCGAGATTGACAATATCGTAAATAATAAGTCTATTGCTGAAAGGATGCGCCTTTCCGCCAAGGAATTTGGCCACACTGACGCTGCCATAAAAATAGCCGAGGCAATTCTCGAGATCGGGCTGGAACATGAGTAAGTATTGTGCTACAATGGCCGTCTATAAGCTTATTAGCAATTAGCAGTTAAATTTTTAAAAATATGGAACCAAACGAAGGAATCAAGGCTTGGCAGTGGGTAGTGACCGTAATCGTCATCATTATACTCATTGTCCTCGGCTATTATATGTTCAAAGGTGACAATACTCCTGCTTTAGTAGATGATGCTAATCCTGCAGCTACCAGCACCCCCGCTGCTGATGCCAATGAAGTAAACAGAATTGTTGTCGCAGACCAGTATCCAGGAAATATCGCATATGTTTCATCGGTTCAGTTTGCGAAGCCGGGCTTCGTAGTCATCCATAAGGATGATAAGGGCAAGCCAGGCGCAGTTATAGGTTCAGCCTATTTTGACAAGGGCATAAATCCAGGAAAGATCACTCTTACAGAGAAGACAGTCGATGGAGGAATCTACTACGCTATGCTTCACACAGACGATGGAGACAAGAAGTTTGACGCAGGAAAGGATGTGGTTTTGAAGGACAGCAAGGGAAGTGAGATCATGAAGATCTTCCGAGCAACTTCGAATGTTACGGAAATAAAGGGATAATACATAGAGATTTCTAAAAGAAAAAGCTTGCAAGACGTAGAGTTTTGCAAGTTTTTTCTATTAATTATATAAAAGAAAAGGCCCACAACTCTCTATCGCTGCGAGCCCTATTACTTTAGTGATTAATAATGCTACACCCTCGTTCCCATATTCTCATTTCTGCTTGTTCTCGGCACTCGGTGTTGCAAAATCTTGCCAGACATTCCCCGGTTGGTGTGAGAAGAGCCAAATGAGGCTTTCCTATCGGAATACTATGTTTATTGCGACAGCGACTCGGTTTGTCCAATGTGACTGTCTGCATTTTGGCTTTTTTATGTGCTGCCCATGTATAGAAATACATTTTCCTCCTCTCAATCTACATTCGCCTACGCTCTATTGAGCAGGTTTTGGTGAAGCGAAGCACCACTTATATCCTTTACAATCATAGCATTTATTATACATAATGTCAATAGTAAAATATTCATAAACCAGACTTCAAGATGCTATAATTACCGCATGTCCTCAAAAGTCATTACCCGTTTTGCGCCATCCCCAACAGGCTTTCTCCACATTGGAGGTGTTAGAACAGCGCTGTTCAGTTACCTATATGCCAGAAAAAATAAAGGAGAATTTGTCCTTCGCATTGAGGATACGGATACGGCCCGCAATAGGGAAGAGTGGATAGTCGGACTTATGGACGATTTGGCTTGGCTTGGTTTGAAGCATGATACTTTTGCAAAGCAATCAGAAAGAACAGAAATATATAAAAAGTATTTGCAAAAATTACTTGATGAGAATAAGGCATACATATCAAAAGAGGTCCCAAAGGAGCCTGGAGAGAGGGACGAGGTAATAAGATTCAGAAATCTAAATAAAAAAGTCAAATTTACGGATTTGATCAGGGGAGAAGTTGAAATGGACACTTCCGATCTGGGAGATTTTGTGATAGCTAGAAGTATCGATGAACCAATTTTTCATTTAGCTGTAGTTATTGACGACTTTGAAATGGGAATCACGCACGTCATTAGAGCAGAGGAACACATTTCAAATACTCCTCGTCAAATTCTTATTCAGGAAGCTATCAGAGCCACACGTCCGATATACGCACACCTACCTTTAGTTTTGGCGACTGATAAATCAAAGCTTTCAAAAAGAAAACATGGAGAAGCTGTCTCTCTTACATATTATAGAAATTTAGGATACCTACCAGAAGCTCTTTTAAACTTTGTAGCGCTCCTCGGCTGGAATCCGGGCACCGAACAGGAAATATTTTCTCTGGAAGAATTGGTGAGAGAATTTGATCTGGCAAAAGTTAATAAAAGTGGCGCAGTCTTCAATATTGAGAAATTAAATTGGTTCAATAAGAAATACATAGAGATGATGAGCATGGAAAAATTCCAAAAGACCATGAAACCGTTTTTGCCTGTCGATGTTTCAGATGTTACAGCAATGAAACTGTCACCTTTGATAAAAGAAAAAATTTCTTTCTTTGCCCAGATTCCGGAACTGCTGAAGGGCGAGCTGTCCTTTGTAAATTCTTTGCAGGCATATGACAAAGCGAGGCTGAATTGGAAGGAAGAGAAGAATACGAGGGAATATCTGAAGCGCGTTGCAGAGCTTTTGGGTGATATAGATGAATTCACAAAAGAAAAAATAAAAGAAAAAATCTGGCCTTACGCGGAAGAGAAAGGAAGAGGAAATGTTCTCTGGCCGATGCGCTACGCCCTTTCCGGAATGGAGAAATCACCGGATCCTTTTATCATAGCGGAAATCATCGGTAAAGAAGAAACCCTGAAGAGGCTTACATCTGCCTATGAAGCAATTTAAATTCTTGATTTTATTCATCCCTATTGTCTTTTCTCAACACGCTTACGCACAGTCGGTGGATGAATTGAAGATAAAAATAAACGAAAGTAATACAAATATAAAACAGCTTGAGGAGGAAATTAGGAGATATCAGACAGAAATCGATACACTTGGAAAGGAGGCCAGCTCCCTTAAAAATACTTTAGCCTCTCTGGACCTGGTAAGAAAAAAACTTGAGGCGGATTTGGCAGTTACGCGAAATAGGATACAAACTACCAATCTCGAGATAAAAGAACTTTCCTTGCAGATAGAGGATAAGAGCGAGAGGATTGATGATGGAAAGAGGGTAATAGCCCAATCTCTATATTCTATTTCACAAATGGATTCTGATGCGCTAATAGTCAGTCTTTTGGGTTCAAGAACCTTGTCTGAAGCCTGGAGTGAAGCGGATAAATTAAATACATTGCAGTCCGGAGTGCGAGAACGCATACATGATCTGAAGAGCGTAAAGCTCTCCCTTGAGGATAATAAGAAGAAGACTGAAGCAAAAAAGGCCCAGCTAGTGTCTTTGCAGAATGATCTTTCCAATCAGAAGAAGATTCTGGCGGAAACTGTAAAAGAAAAAAATACTCTTCTGTCGCAGACAAAAAATACCGAAGCTAACTACAAGAAAATGTTGGCCTCCAGGCAGGCGCAGAAAGAGGCTTTTGAAAGGGAATTGCTGGAATACGAATCCGCCTTGAGGATTGCCATTGATCCAAGCAAGATTCCTAGTACCGGTTCGGGTGTTTTATCTTGGCCGCTTAGCAAAATAAAGATCACTCAATATTTTGGAAACACCGCCTTCTCCACGGCCAATCCCCAGATATATAGCGGTAAAGGGCATACTGGGGTGGACTTCGCTGCCTCTATAGGCACTCCCATAAGGGCAAGTCTGGGGGGGATAGTTACGGGAGTTGCCAATACAGATCTCTATAGAGGCTGTTTTTCTTATGGAAAATGGATCATGATCAAGCATTCAAACGGCCTTTCAACACTCTATGCCCATCTTTCTTTGCAAACCGTGGCCGTGGGAGACGCTGTATCTACGGGACAAGTCATTGGCTATAGCGGAAACACTGGTTACTCTACAGGACCGCACTTGCATTTTGGAGTTTATGCAACGCAGGGTGTACAGATAAAGAAATTTAACGGCAATTCCCACTGCAGAGGCGCCACAATTCCTATCGCTGACCTAAAAGCCTATCTTAATCCTCTTTCGTATCTTTAATTGAATGCTATAATATAAGTATGAAATGGATTATCATCATTGTCATCGCCCTTCTTGTTTTAAGCTACTACGGATATGATATTCGTAAGGTCGTAGAATCCGATACAACTAGAAATAATTTTGCTTATGCTGGTGAAGTGGTCTCTGATGTCTGGAAAGACTATATTCAACCCTCGGCAATATTTATTTGGGAGAAAATAAATTCGGCTGTGGATAACAAATAGGACTCTGACGTGCTATAATTTCCTTATGTCATCACATAAGAGTCTGGTAGCTCTAGTTATTCTCCTCGCGGTTATCATTGCGGCAAGTGCACTGTTTTCGCAACTGAATCGCAGTTCCTCTGATGCCGAAAATTTGTCGACAGAAGAAAAAAAATCATTAATTCTGGAGCAAAGCGCACAGGCCGACTCCAAGCCGCTTTCCTCTGAAGAAAAATCCGAAATTTCAAAGGAATTAGGAGAAGGTAATTCAGGGCAGTATAGGCTTACTGACGAGGAAAAGGACGCTATTATAAAAGCTTTAAATAAAAATTAGGTCATGAATGATAATAGCAAAATAACAAGAATTGTTCTGCTCGTAATTGCAGTGATTTTGCTGGGTGGCTTATTTGTTTGGCAGGGCATTTCAGGCTCTGATTCTGGTTCTGTCCTAGAAAATCCTCCTAGTATTCCTCCATATGTAATTGGATCCCTGACGGCCGAGCAGAAAGAAGAAGTTATGCTTTCTAAAAACGCGATTCTGGATAGAATTTCTTCAGGCTCTGACTTTAGTAGAAAAGAAAAAGAGACTGTATCAATGATCATCCAGACTTTGAATCACATATACAAATTCTCGAATGAGGATGTTGAGATAATAAAAGAAAAACTAAAATAACATGTGTATATTTAAAAGGATTTCAAAATTGGCAGCCATATCGATTTTCACAGTGTTTCTTTTTTCTGCCCTCCTCATTTCACCAGCCGTGCAAGCGCAATCACCAACACCAGCTCCGCCGCCACCTACTGCACCAACTACTCCGATTTTATCTGCCAGTATTTCAGTAAGTCCATCGAGTGGAAATGTTCCAGCTATGACCAACAACTCATATACTCTTACCGGAAAGGTTGAGAATACCGGTACATCATATAGTGGACAGAACTGTTGGGAATTCGGTGTAAACGGAGGATCGATAGCTACAAACTGCTGGGTTGTGGCTGGTAGTGGCACTGGGACCTTTACATTTACCGGCAACACAGGAGGAGCCGATCCGAACACAACATACAATTTTTATCTGTGCGCTAATAATAAGGCTACCTGCTCATCTGCTGTAAATGTTGTAGTAGTGAAAGCCACCCCAACCATCACTTGGTCTAACCCCTCTGCGATCACATATGGTACGGCATTAAGCGCAACACAGCTCAATGCTACTGCGAATGTTGCTGGGACATTTACATATTCTCCTGCTAGCGGGGTAGTGCTCGGCGTCGGAGCACATACACTAAGGGTTACTTTTGCACCAAACGACACGGCAAATTACAATTCAGTTACCAGAGATGTCGCCTTAACTGTAAACAAAAAATCTTTGACAGTCACAGCAGATGACAAAAGTAAACTTCAGGGTTCCGCCAACCCAACACTTACCGCCTCCTATAGTGGGTTTGTGAATGGTGATACATTCGGATCCGCAGTCAGCGGATCGCCGAGCCTGTCTACCACAGCCACAACAAATAGTACCGCAGGTAGCTATCCTATAACTCCAACAGTGGGAACCCTATCCTCGTCCAACTATTCCTTCAGTTATGTAAACGGAACTCTTACAGTCACAGCAAAAGCCACCCCAACCATCACTTGGTCTAACCCCTCTGCGATCACATATGGTACGG
>CAYGIZ010000039.1:0-5537 GCA_964350075.1 uncultured Candidatus Saccharibacteria bacterium
TTGTGATATTGGCGAGCAGTAATTCATCTTGGCTCTGTAGAAGAGTTTAATGAAGCATGGCCGTGCGAGCCAGGACTGATCGCGCTATTATTTTGTTAAAATGCACGTGCAGGTACATTATCACAATAGAGAAATAAATCAAGCCCAGACGCCATGGTAAGTGGCATTATGACTTTAACAAAACGAGATAAATTCCTGATAAACTTTTAATAAATTTTTGATAAATTTCTAAATGCCAAACATTTTTCTAGCATTGTCAACAAGATGAGGTAGTACCAGTTCTTCGGACTCTCCTCTTATGGATGCGATCTTCGCTGAAATATCCTTGATAAATAAGGGTTCATTGCGCTTTCCACGATTGGGAACAGGAGAAACAAGAGGAGCGTCTGTTTCGGACATAATCCTATCTAGAGGAGCACTTTTTAGCACGGCATCATAATCTCTGGCAAATGTCACTACTCCGGTGAAGGAAATGTTGCAATTCAGGTTCATTATTCCCTTCATGTCCTCCAAATTCCCAGCAAAGAAGTGAAAATTGGATCGGACATGAGAATGATTCTTTAGTATCTCCAGTGTTTCTTGATATGCATTGAAATCTTTGTTGCCATTTCTTATGTGAAGCATCAATGGCTTATTTACTTTATTTGCAAGATGTATATGTTTTATAAAAACTTCTCTTTGTTTTTCCATATCTTCAGGATTCGAGCGGAAATAGTCTAAACCGCATTCGCCTATGGCAACAACTTTTGGATCAGAAGCTAGTCTTTCTATAATCGAGAAGTCGAAAACGTTCTTTGTGTGATTTGGATGAATGGCCGCTGTAGCCCATAGATTATCATAAGAGTGTGCAAGCTCAATCGCCTTCTCCGACATAAGAACATCAGTCCCTACATTTATTATCCCTATTTCTTCGTCTTGAGCGCGCTTTATTACATCTTTCCTATCGGCATCATATTCCGGAAATTGAAGGTGACAATGAACATCAATATACTTCATATTATTTCCGCATAAACAAGGGCTGGGCTATCTTATTCTCCTGTATCGCCTTGGCAATTTTTTCCGAAGTTTCAGGCAAAATTGGCTCCAATAACACTCCTATATGCGCGACTTCGCCTAACAAATATGATATCTCCGCCTTCCCTTTTTCTTTGTCATTTTTGATCGTTCTGAAAGGCTCATGTTCTTGTATATATTTATCCGCGGACTGGATACGCGCCCATATGTCGTCGCAAACTTTATTTATCTCGTAACTCTCGTATAGCATGGCATATTTTTTTACATCAATTTCCCCTGTTTTTTCCAGATGAATATCGTTTGTCTCCGCCATCTTCATGACCCTGCTCACCAAATTGCCCAGGCCATTCGCTAGGTGAGCATTGTACGACTCTTTGAATTTTTCCATTGTAAATGGACTGTCTTCGAAAGGATGAATTTCGCGAAGTAAAAAATATCGCAGAGAGTCCGTTCCGTATTCCTTTACCACTTCAATGGGATTCACCACATTTCCAAGTGTCTTGCTCATCTTTATTCCTCCCTCTCCAGTTATGAAGCCGTTAATGACTATCTGCCTAGAATTCGGCAATCCTGCCGCCATGAGCATAGCTTGCCACATCGCTGACTGCTGTCGGAGATTGTCTTTTCCGCAATACTGCACGACTCCACCGGTCCTTATCCACCATTTATCAAAACTCTCCTTGTCGTCCGGCCAGCCAAGAGTTGAAATGTAGCTCACTAGCGCGTCGAACCATACATACATGACATGGTCTGGATCACCTGGAACCGGTACACCCCAGGACATTTTATTTTTTAATCGAGAGATGCTGAAGTCTGACAGACCGCTTTTGACAAAAGATTTTATTTCATTAAATCGGAAAAAGGGCACGACAAACGTCGGATTTTCTTCATAGAAATTCAGGAGTGGCTTTTGAAATTCGCTGAACTTGAAGAAATAATTTTCTTCTCTTATCTCCTCTATATTCATAGAAGGATGGATGGGGCATCTGCCATCCATCAATTCCGAGTCCGTCTTTTCTAATTCACAACCCACGCAATATTTGGTCATATAGTCCTTCTTATAGATGAAGCCATTAGCATCGCACCTCTTCCAAAATTCCTGCGCCGCTTTCATATGCTTGCTGTCTGTAGTTCGGATGAAATGAAAATCCGAATCAATGCCCAGAATTCCGGGAAGAGCCCTGAATTTCTCAGACGCTCGGTCTGCGTATTCCTGCACTGATATTCCCATTGCATCCGCTCCTCTCTGTACTTTTACTCCATGCTCATCTGTTCCTGTATTGAAAAATACCTCATACCCCTCTATTTTCTTTTCTCTGGCTACGACATCGGCGCGGACAAATTCCATGGCATGGCCGACGTGTGCCTCCGCGTTTACATATGGCAGTGTAGTGGTGATATAGTAGGGTTTCATCTTAAATTTAGGTGACCTGATTAAATGATTTTTTGTGTTTTTCTATATCGTCTATCCACTCCATCAGGGCGGCGGCGATAGGAACCGAGAGAAGTGCTCCAAGGAATCCCGCCAGTTTGGCTCCTATGACTAGTGCCAGAATAACGACAATGGGCGAAATGCCGACGATCTTTCTGACGACCAGAGGATACAGCAGATGGTTCTCGAATTGATGAATGATGAGATAGAGGCCGACAATCAGGAAGACTTGGGTCGCTCCACCATCTACAAAAGCAATGAGAACGGCCGGGACGGCTGCGAGTATAGGACCGAAGATGGGTATAAGCTCAAAAATTGCTGCAATAGAAGCTAGTAGTAAGGCATTTTTGACTCCTAATATCATGAGTCCCAAGTAGACCAGCACCCCTACTATGACTCCAAGCAGAAGCTGTCCCTGCATCCAATAGCCGATTTTCCTCTGCGACCTCTTCCAAAGATTGATGATATATTCATGATGCTTGACCGGACTCACTATTTTAAGAAAACTTCCTACTCCGTCTTCTTGCACAGCTAGATAGAATGAGAGTACTAACATGAGGATGAAGCTCAATGCTCCTCCGAAGATGAAACTGGCCGTCTTGAAAGCCCCTGCCCCCGTTCCGGCTATGATGTATTTTGAAGCATCAACGAATTCTTTAATCGAAAATGATTTTTCAGACAGAGTAGCGACTGTTTGGTTCGAAGAGAAGAAACCAAAATCCCTGATCGGGTTCCACAGATCACTGAAGTTTATATACTCTGGAAGGTTGTTTAGATAAGTTAGGATATCATTTAATACCAGGGGCAGGAAGAATATGAAAAACAGGGCTAAAAAGAGTCCTAGTACTAGATATATTCCGATCACAGCTGGTAGCCGGCGGATTCTGTATTTACTGCACCAATTCGTTGCCGGTTCGATAGCCGATGCTATGACTATAGCAGCGAGAACTACCAGGACAATATCTTTTATATAATATAGGGAAGCCGCAAGAACAAGGAGCAGTATAGTTTTAATGACTGTTCCCGAAGTGATGGTCACGTTTATATCCCGCCCTTCATGCATCAGCCAAGTATATCAAAAGTAAGAAGCTTTTCAAACCTGCTTTTATCCTTGTATGGCCCGACAATGGCCAGATTGAGATTCTTATCCTTGAAGACCTCTCTCGCCAATTCCTGCACTTGCTCGGCAGTGACTTTTTGCATTTCACTTATTATCGCATCAGGAGTTCGTATTTCCCTTTTTAATATTTCCTGATGGCCAGCGTAGTCGGCCTGGGCATCAGATGTTTCTAGGTGAAGCATGGTCGTGCCGGCAATATAGTCTTTTGCTTTTGTGAGCTCCTTCTCGGAGACCAATTTCTTTTTTACTCTATTTAATTCGATAATGATATTTTCAATCGCCATGTCCACGCGAGTCGTATCCACGCCAGCTGAAATAGTCAGATCTCCATGGTCAGTATATCCGTCGTGCGAAGTTCTGATATAATAGCAGATTCCCAGTTCATCTCGCATTCTGGTGAATAGGCGCGAACTCATACCCTTACCTAATACAGCCGAAAGGACTTTCATGATGGGAATTCTTTTATCTCCCACAGAAAATGTACGTATTCCAAAAACAATATGAGTTTGATCAGTTTTTTTGTATTCCAAGGCGACTTGCGGAGTTTTTTGATTTTCTTTTACGGGCAATTTTGGATGCTTTTTGGCTTGAGAAATATCAGCAAAAAGCTTCTCTACTTTCTTGATGATCTGCTCTTCCTTGATCGATCCGGCCACAATGACAATAGTTGCTTCGGCCACATAATGTTTTGCACGATAATCCATAAAATCCTTCTGCTTGAATGATCGGATATTTTTCTCTGGACCAAGTATAGTCCACCCCGCTGGCTGATCTCCATGCAATAAGTTTCCGAGAAGATGGTGTACTTGCCTTTGAGGCAAGTCATTATACATTTTTATCTCTTCTACAATGACTCCCTTTTCTTTTTCTATTTCACTCTCCTTTAGAAGCGAGTGGAGATACATATCAGAGATAACTTCCAATGCCGTGTCGGTATGCCTGTAATCAACTTTCGCGTAATAACCGGTATATTCGTCCGATGTGAAAGCGTTGGATTCCGCTCCCAAGCTATCCAACTCTCTTGAAATATCGCTGGCATTTGGCCACTTCGGAGTTCCCTTGAAAACCATATGTTCCAAGAAATGAGAAATGCCGTTTGTTTCTTTTGTCTCGTATTTGGATCCGGCTTCCACCATGACGAGAACAGTCACCGCAGGATTGTCCTGCATGGGAATGGTGATGACCCTCAAACCGTTCTTGAGAATTGTTTTGGTGAATTTCACGTTTCTTATTTTACTCTTTTGTCTTTCAAATAATCAACTAGCGCCTCTAGACTTACCCTCTCTTGCTTCCCGCTATCTCGATCACGCACTGTTACAGTATCCTTATTTGCACCCTCGCCTTCTCCTAAAGTATCGAAGTCCACGGTCACGCAATACGGTGTTCCTATTTCATCCTGTCTACGGTATCTTTTTCCAATATTTCCGTTATCGTCAAATTCTACTCCTTCAATTTCTTTTTTTAGGTTCACATAAACTTCTCTGGCCTTTTCTACCAGCTGCGGTTTATTTTTTAATAGAGGAAAGACAGCGACTTTCACTGGGGCTACGGATGAATTGAATTTTAGATACACTCTTTTCTCGCCATCTATTTCGTCTTCGGTATAAGCATCAGACAAAACAGCGAGCATCAGACGGTCAAGGCCAAATGTAGGTTCAATACAGTGAGGAACTAGTCTTTCTTTTGTCTCCTCGTCGTAATACGAAAGATCAACTCCGCTCGATGCTATATGAGCTTTAAGATCAAAATCCGTGCGATATGCAAGTCCCAATAATTCCTTTTGTCCAAAAGGAAAATCAAATTCAGTATCAATGCTTCTTTTTGAGTAATGGGCACGATCGGCATCAGAAACTTCTATCTTATGAATCCTTGTCTTTGTCAGGCCAATCTCTTCGAGAAAGCTTATCTGCTCTTCAAACCACATGTCAAAAATATCATCTATTTTTTTAGAATCTCTCGGATCTATAAAAT
>CAYGIZ010000040.1:0-931 GCA_964350075.1 uncultured Candidatus Saccharibacteria bacterium
CTCAAGGACAACCTTGAGTCCGTCAATCTTGTGCTCACAGGTGTAGCTGGGTTTTGGATCTTTTACCCCTGCCTGTGTCAAGAAGCGCTTAACTCTAGCATCGAATTCCTTCATCTCTGCAGGAGAAAAGGCGTCGTTGAAAGACCATTGAGGAACTTTGTGGATGACTTTTTTGAATTCTGGCAGCGGCTTCCCGGCTATGCGCTGTGATGGAGAATCGGGGGTAATGAGTTCAGGATATTTAGTCTCGATTTGGACCAGTTCATGCTTAAGAGAGTCTAGAGCTTCCTCCGATATGGAGCTCTGGTCAAGTACGTGATATTCATAGCGATATTTTTCAATCGCCTTCTTGAGCTTTTCTAGCCTTTCTACTATGTCTTTTGGAGGGCTGTTTGATCCTTTTGGCGGCATAGATAAAGGATATCATATTTTAGTATCTTAGATGTATGGCTCTCTCTACGCGTTTGGCGCTCAATAGCCTGTTGGGATTAGAGACCGCACAAGTACCATTAGATGCCCAGCCGGTGTTATATCCTCGAGAATCAATATTAGTCTGAATTATTCCTGTAACTGGGTCGGTGGTTTTTTGTATAATGACACTAGCACAAGGACCGCCGGTAGTTTGAGCATTACTTACATTTACATCAAAGGCAAATTGTTTTCCATTTGTTATATCTGAGACAACTACGACCGGCACTGGTGCAAAATTACAATTAAGCAAGCCGGTATTTGCGCCAGAGAGATCGAATGCATTTTTTACCAATTCCCCATACGCAGCGCATTCAATACCGCTATCAGCTGCGTAAAATGCAGACGAGGAATCTCTAGCAGAAGTTGCAAGAAGAAATTCTTTTTTTGCGATGGTCAATATGGAAATACCTATGGCAAGCACGAGAGCAGATACTAGAACCGCGAAGAGAAGCGTGTAGCC
>CAYGIZ010000040.1:941-5477 GCA_964350075.1 uncultured Candidatus Saccharibacteria bacterium
ATTATTATGTAATTTATTATTTATCATTTTAGTACATCAAATATCTCGCTCTTGTAGGTTACTAAATTTTCAATAGTTCCACTTTTCCAGGAAATTTCGACAGTCAAAGTCGCCTGTTCAGGATTCGCGTTATTCGGCGTAATGTAAAAATATCTTGAAAACTGACTGTTATTTCCTGTGGAATGATTATATCCAAGGCTGTTATCCTTCTTAAGCACACATGATGAGTTACATACCGTAAAACTATTATTTGTATTTATAGTATCTACACTGCAATTCACAGATATACATTGACTGATTCCTGTAAGCCAGCTCGCATCGGCGAGTTTATTATTATCCCTTTTATTCTTCACGAACTCCATCGCATCCTGTGCCAAATACGAAGCCGTCACCTGATCTCTGGCATACGTGGCTGCGAGAAGTCCCTTATGGGCAAGCGTAAGAGGGCCGGCTATAGAGATCATGAGAATAGCAACTGCCACTAGAGTTTCTATGATGGTGAACCCGCTATTTTTCTGTGTTTGAAAGGATTTCATAATATTAGTCAGTCAAGCGCTGGGAAATTGTTGTTTGTAGATCAAAGTATGTTTTTGTTTTTTCTTTAGTTCCAGCTGAACCCTTGAAGTGAAACTGGACATATGATTGAAGTGTATCGCCCTTTACTAATTTTATTGTTGCAATGTCCAGCTTAACATCAGAAGAAATAATCGGTTTAAAATTACCGAGCTGATCGGAACATTGGGCCTGTTCTGATTTTTTTAGAGTAGTTCCATCATAAGTATATTCAAATAAAAGATTTCCTGTAGGTGCATCGGGACAGGCCTTAGAAGATGCAAAAGTCACTGTCCATGATCCAGAACCACCAGAACATGAACCTGAACATTCGTAGTCAGAACCCACTCTCATTTCCCTTGAAATAGAATCTAAGACAAAGTTCAAATTATTAATAGAAGTCTTCAATGACTGCGCCTTCTTGTTCGCATCAACGACTTTCAAGAGTGAGCCGACTGCGACCAGAGCCACGATAGTAAAAATGGCTATGGAAACTATCATTTCTAGAAGAGTAAAGCCTTTATTGTCGGAGATTAATTGCATACGTTGTTATTATCGCACACTGTTATCTGTCCTGTACTGCGGACTGCTACTTTTTTTACCCCTCCATCTGTAGAGACAAGAGTGATTTCAGAATAGGAAAATGTGCTTGCCGTCTCTCCATTTTTTTTAATTATAGCATTGGGATCAGGACGCTTGAAAGTTACATCGAGAGAGGAAGCTGCGGCACAACTCGCTCCAGGGCCTGTTCCAGCACAGAGGGCTGACACGTAACTTCCTCTTTTAATATTATAGGAGGTAATAAGTTCATTATTCGAGGCAACATATTTACCATCCGCCGTAGAATCCGCGAAAAAAATCATTATTTTATTATTTGCTCCAGTTTCGAAATGCACTCCGTAAGGATAATCAAATAGAGTAGAGTAGGACTGATTTTCGATCGGTTTACTTTTCACATTCAATCCATACGACTGCGCATTGCGGATAGTCAGCGCCACGTCATATGCCAGATTGGTCAAGAGAATTCCCTGGTTGAAAGTCCCGTACTTAGCTACCAAAAATGCCGTCATAAATGCGAAAATGGCAACCGAGACCATAAGCTCCACCAGAGTAAATCCCTTATCAAAGCTATTTGAATTCTTAATCATAAACGAAATAATGACATGAACACCTCGACATCAAAAACTTGAACATTAAAAAATAATACAAGATACATACCGAGAATTAGATAAGGTCCGAAAGGTATTTCAAAATGCCTTTTAAATTTCCTGATAACAACAAACATCCAAATCACACTTACAGCGGCCGCAATCCAGAAAGCCAGAACCATCGAGTTGATGGAACCGGCCAGTCCCAGCGTCCACCCAATTCCCAGCATTAGCTTTGCGTCACCCAGTCCCATCCACTTCCCTTTTGAGACAAGCCAAAGGAGAAAGAAAGGCAGAGCGGCGATTGGCCCGGCGAGAAGAGTGGACAGAGATGGTACCTGAAATGAGAGATCGGAAGCAAGAAAAAGTCGAGCAAAAGAAATGATGGCAAAAGTATATACGAGGGCGTCAGGAATTATCTTGTGCTTGGCATCATATATAGTGATGATCAGGAGAAGACAAGTGATGAAGAGATAGAAGACGGTTAGGAAACTCGCTGACGCCGATACCGGAGGAAAAAAGTAGAAGACGGAGATAAAAAGAATACCGGAGCATATTTCTACTAATGGGTATTGCCAGGAGATCCTACTCTTACATTTCCTGCATGACCCACCCTGAAGTATGAAGCTAATAATCGGAAAAAGTTCTATCCATGTCAGAGTTTTATCGCAGGAAAAGCATTTAGATCTTCCCTTCAGGGTCAGTCCGGTGTTATATCTGAAGGCTACTACATTCAAGAAGCTCCCGATGAGAGTTCCAAGGATGAATGAGAAGAGGAGATAAAAACTGGTCATTATTTTATTTGGGAACTACGCAGTAGTCATAGGTGCCTGTGCATGAGGTAATGGGAGAGTACACCGATCCTGTGTAGCGATCTACTAAGGCTGCGTTATTGCTTTCAAGTGTGGCCTTGAGCACATAGTCACTCAAATCACTTTTTACCCCGTATTGGTAGCTTCCAGGAGCGGGGGCAGTCGGAATTTGGGATATAAATGTTCCCAAAGTAATGTTAGACGGGCAGTTATTATTTGCCGTAATCGCCAGGGTCGATGGATATTGATTGCACCTATCAAAGAATAATTCCAATGCCAACTGCATCTGCGCTAAATCAGAAACTCTTTTTGCATCTCGAGACTTCCCTTTTGCTTGGGTAAGATTACTGATAATAATGGCGGTGAGAAGAGCCATGATGGCTACAGCTACCAAAAGTTCAATCAATGTAAAGGCCTGGTTTTTTAGCTTGCTATGCATGTTCCTGTATTATTTGCTGTTCCTAGCATACCCCCAGCCTTATGATCCACACACCAGGTACCGGCATTTGGAGTCTTCAGTGGAACTTGGACTGCCCAAACCTCTTTTCCTATATAACAAATAGCAGTATTTGTAGAATCCGCTTCTGCTTTAGACAAAATCTCTCTTCCCCTTTCTCCAGTAGCCAGGAATCCTACGTTGCATCCTGCTGTGATGCCGGTATTTATAGTACCTCCAAATATTGACGTTTGATTGTAATAAATTTCCGATTCATTCTTGAGTTGTGCCAGAGAAGCCTTTATACCCGTGTCTGCCCCTTTGGCTCTAGCGGAATTCAGAGAAGCAAGAACAACAGAGGCTAGAATACCGATAATTGCAATAACAACCAAGAGTTCGATCAGTGTAAAACCTTTTTCTTTTTTTAAAAATGACATAAATTTATTTGATTAATTAGGTTAATTATAGCACTCTATAGTGTGTTTTACCAAAAAAGTGTCCACCTACATAGCCTTATATACGACAAATCTGGCGTCTTCAAATACCTTCATCTTTTCTCCTTTGTAAGATTCAAAAATATCAGATTTTCTCTCTTCAATATAATAATTTACCCCGTATTTACGACCAATTTTTTGAAGACTTTCGGCCGACACTCTGGAAGATACTATATCCTCAAAGCGTTCTGGCATACTTATCCACTGTCCAGCATAGAAACTCCATAAAACATAGTTATGAGTATACAATGGAATTAATCGGGATATAATAGGAGGTGCTGAAATGACAGAGCCATGAGAAGTGTTATCCCGCACCCACGAGAGGACGGGAACATATTCTTGATTTGATTTCGCATAAGGAAGCCAATACTGATAAGACTTGTATTGTATTGAAGTAGAATTTACGATAGGTAATATGCTTAACAACAATATTAAGCCGCGATATTTTACCGATCTCTCCTGTCCTAAGAATGAATGTATCAGGAAACAGCAGATGATAACAAAAATAGGACTAAATAAAAAAACTTCGAAGTGATCATACTGCATGATCATTCCAGATATTACATGCTCATTCCGTACTATAAAACAAGCTGCAGCTAGAGCAAATACATAGCACGCACTTATAGAAATGACTTTGAATTTTTTCGTATATAATAATGAAATTGCAATAAAAGTGATAAATAAAGTAATCCCAACTACACTTACATCCGGAGTATGGCTACGAATCAGATAGCTCGTGGGAATGGTAGAGTAATAAGGATGGCTGAATAAATTAAAAATCTCTATAAACTGTGGCATTGCGATGACCAATCCGAAGAAGGTTGCAAGAGTCACACATATGAGTGTCCTCCATTCTTTTTTCAATAAATAGATTCCTATATACACCACCTGAATTACAGTCATAAACGCATAAATAAAGAAATATATATAAAAAGACAATCCGTACAGAACAGCCGTTAATCCGCACCATTTCCAATTCTTTTTCTCGACTGCAGATAATAACGAATGTAGATAAATAAAGAAATACACTAAGCTAAATTGAGGGTTAACAGGCCTAGATAAAAATAGAAATTGATGATGCTCTGTCTTTACTC
>CAYGIZ010000041.1:0-5439 GCA_964350075.1 uncultured Candidatus Saccharibacteria bacterium
CCTTAATAACATGAACCTCTTTTTATGTTGTCTATTATAAGATAATTTGTCCTTGAATGTAAAGGTTTTCAATACTTATGTTATGATTGAAAGCAAATGGCAAGAAGAAGTAAAATAGTAGATAATGTGGAAAGTGGAGTTAGGAAGGAAACTTGGCAGGCAATCATGGCAATTGTTTTTTTTGTTTTAGCTTTCCTGTCTATTTTGGCCTCATTCAATAAAGCTGGTTTTGTCGGATCATATCTTTATGAAATTTTAAAAAAACTTCTTGGCATTGGCTACTTTCTTCTGCCTATTGCTTTGATGATGATCGGGGTCTCCTGCTTAAAGGGTATGCAGAAAAAATTTGAGATATCAAAAATGGCTGGAGCAGTACTATTCTTCATATCCGGTTTAGGACTTATCGATCTTCTAGTGGCACGTGAGGGGGGTATTCTCGGACACTATATCTCATGGCCACTGATTTCACTTTTCGACGTCTATGCAGCGGTGGCTCTTCTCATAGCTATTCTGGCAATTTCGATCCTTATCACATTTAATATCCATTTTACCCTAGAAAGCCTCATGTTCTGGAAATTATTTAGGAAAAACGAGACAGAAGAAAAGTATGAATATGAAGACACAGAGGAAGAAAAATATATCGGGGATGAGACAGAAACGGAAGACGAGGGTGTGGCAAAAGCAGTAAAAGATGTTGAGAAGAAAATTACCATTGATGATGAAAAGGATACGGAAAATTTTACCCCATTTGTCGCAGCTAGAAGTCTCAAACCATTCGTACCTCCGCCGTTATCCCTTTTAGAAAAAGACAAGGGCAAGCCGGAAACAGGAGACATCAAAGCCAACGCCAATATTATAAAGCGTACGCTTCAAAACTTCGGTATAAATGTAGAAATGGATGAAATATCCATCGGACCATCGGTTACTCGTTATGCGCTTAAACCAGCCGAGGGCGTCAAACTTTCCAAGATTGTGGCGTTGAACAATGACCTAGCCTTGGCTCTGGCAGCTCACCCTATTCGCATAGAAGCTCCTATTCCCGGGAAATCACTGGTCGGAGTAGAAATACCAAACACGACAAAGACTACAGTCGGTCTAGCCACCCTTCTTAGCTCGGAAGAATATCAACAGTCAGAAAAGCCTCTCCTAGTCTCACTGGGAAAGAGCATAGCTGGCAAATCATTTTTTGCAAATCTCGCCAAGGCTCCTCACATGCTCATCGCTGGAGCGACCGGATCGGGAAAATCAGTTACAATCCATGCCATCATTGCCTCTCTCCTCTTCCGCAATTCACCGGAAGATCTCAAATTCATTATGATCGATCCCAAGAGAGTCGAACTAACGCTTTATAACAAGATTCCTCATCTTCTTACTCCAGTTATAACGGAACCAAAGAAAGCTATCTTGGCTTTAAAATGGGCCGCGAAAGAAATGAGCAGACGTTATGATATTCTAGAGAAAAATAGCATGCGGGACATTGACTCATATCACAAAAACAGAGAGAAGGAATCAGAGGGTATGCCGTACATAGTGATTGTCCTTGATGAACTCGCGGATATTATGCAGACTTATCCGCGTGAATTAGAGTCTGCCATCGTCAGGTTGGCTCAAATGAGCCGTGCTGTTGGTATTCACCTGATCCTATCTACACAGCGTCCAAGCGTAAATGTGATTACCGGACTTATCAAAGCCAATGTACCAACCAGGATCGCTCTCCAGGTTTCATCACAAATAGACTCAAGGACAATTCTTGATGCCAGCGGAGCGGAAAAACTTCTAGGAGCCGGAGACATGCTATATCAAGGCGGAGAGATGTCGAAGCCGCAACGTCTTCAGTCCGCCTATATCACTGAATCAGAAGTAAAGAAAGTTGCTAAATATCTTGCAGATGCTTACAAAGACGAAATCATGGGAGAGATAAGTCTGACCACGCCCGAAACTGGCAAGGACTCAATTTTTGAAGCTAATCTGGATGAAGATGATGTGGGTGAAGAAGACGATATGTATGAACAGGCCAAAGAAACAGTCATGGAAAGCGGCAAGGCGTCTACTTCCTATCTGCAGAGAAAACTGGGTGTAGGATACTCCAGAGCAGCTCGACTCATGGATATGCTGGAACAGAAAGGAGTCATAGGCCCAGCCAATGGCTCGAAGCCTCGCGATGTCTTTGGATCAGACACGATGGAAAGCAATGATCAGGATGAATCAGAGATAAGAAAAAAAGAAGATGCAGAGAGGACTTTCTAGAAATGAAATTAAGAGAATATTGAGGATGGGAATGTTTTCACTTATTTCTATTATTGTTGTCGGGTACACCCTTTTCGCCTTTCATGATTTTATTCTGGGTCCCTCAATAATGGTTTACGAACCTGCAAATGGCAGCACCTTCACTTCCCCTGGAATTATTGTCCGCGGAGTAGTCAAAAGAATACAAGATATCACGTTTAACGACAGATCAATCACCATAGATGAACAGGGAAATTTTAGTGAAGCAGCATTATTAGCGCCTGGATACAATATATTTACACTAGCCGCAAAGGACAAATTTGGTAGAAGTGAGGAATATCGACTGGAGTTTATATATGAGGTAAACTAGTGCTGTATGTGGATGTCGTGCGAACATTCTCATTACGATTTTTATTCCCTAACCCATACACAAACATGTCAAAAAAAGAAAAGCCAAATGAGAAAACAGCGGAGAAGGTTCACACAGATCCAACTAGAAATATCAGCGCCACTCTCGATGCGATAAGGATGAAATTCGGTGACGAATCCATCATGAAGCTTGGAGAAAAGCCAAAAGTAAATATAAATGCCATCCCTACCGGTTCTATAGGGCTCGACGCAGCTCTGGGAGTAGGTGGAATGCCGAGAGGAAGAATCATAGAAATATTTGGACCGGAATCATCAGGAAAAACTACCCTTTCACTTCATATTATCGCAGAAGCCCAGAAGAAAGACGGTATCTGCGCCTTTATTGATGCTGAACACGCAATGGATCCGGAATACGCCAAGCGCATAGGGGTGAAGATAGACGAGCTTCTCATATCACAGCCGGATACAGGAGAGCAGGCATTGGAGATCGTGGAGAGTTTGGTGCGGTCAGGCAAGATGGATGTGATCGTCATTGACTCCGTCGCCGCCCTGACGCCTAAAGACGAGATCGAAGGAGACATGGGTGCTCACCACGTTGGAAAGCAAGCACGCCTCATGTCGCAGGCATTGCGCAAGCTGACTGGAATCGTCGCGAAATCAAAGACTATAGTTATTTTTATCAACCAGATCCGTATGCAGATCGGAGTCATGTTCGGAAATCCGGAAACTACTCCTGGAGGAAAGGCTCTCAAGTTCTACACTTCAGTGCGCCTGGACATACGTCGCATAGCGCAAATCAAGAAAGGCGAAGAAGTCATGGGCGGCCGTGTCCGCGTGAAGGTAGTAAAGAATAAAGTGGCTGCTCCTTTCCGCCAGACAGAATTCGACCTCATGTACAATGAAGGAATTTCCCAGGAAGGAGAAATCATCGCCCTTGGAGAAAAGATGGAATTGATCCAGAAGTCAGGAAGCTCGTATGCTTATGGCGAAGAGAAGCTTGGCAGAGGCTATGACGCGACGAGGCAGTTCCTAAAGGAGAATCCCAAGGTAAAGGAAGAGATACTTGGAAAGATCAGGGGGAAATTGACGGAGGCAGTGGTCTAGTATAGAATGCTTTCACTATGTCTATGCTTGAATATAACGAAATAGTCGAGAGGAAATATATTATCCTCGACGGAGCGCCATATGAAGTGCTCTCATCCCATGTCTTTCGCAAACAGCAGAGGAAACCCGTGAACGCTACTAAGCTCAAGAATATGATTACCGGCAAAGTTACGGAATATTCCTTTCATCAGTCAGAAAAGGTGGAGCAAGCCGAGATCGAGCCTCAAGAGATAAAATATCTATACAATAACCGAGGAGAATTCTTCTTCTGCGATCCGACAAACCCTAGCAAGAGATTTGGTATTAGTGAGGATATTATCGGCACACAGGCACGTTTTCTTAAGCCTAATTCCATAGTCACCCAGCTTCTATTTGGAGAACAGACCATCGGCTTCAAATTACCTATCAGCGTTGAATTGAGAGTTACGGAGGCTCCTCCAAACGTTAAGGGCGATAGTGCAACCAGTGGAGGGAAAGTAGTGACCCTAGAAACAGGCGCGACAATAAATGCCCCTCTATTTGTGAATGTGGGAGATGTCATCAGAATAAATACAGAGACAGGAGAATATAGAGAAAGAGTTGGAAAATAAGAATAGAAAAAACAGATGATTTAAAATCATCTGTTTTTTCTATTGTTTTTCTTATCTCGCTACGTATGGAAGCAGACCGATGAATCGCGCTCGTTTAACTGCCGCGGCCAACTGTCTCTGGCTGCGCGCGGAGACTCCGGACTTCTTTCGGCTGATCATTCGCCCGTGAGGATTGAGAAATTTCTTTAGGATTTCCGTATCCTTATAGTCTATATGCTTGATATTGTTCTGTGAAAAATAACACTGTTTAATCATAAATTTTTGTTAATTACTTAATCTAGAATGGTATATCGTCCGGATTTATTTCTTCTTCAGGATACTCTATCGCTCCTGCCGGCATGCTCTTTGCGGTATCCTCCACTGCTGCCGCTCCAGGCTTGGAACCTCCTGATGGAGCTCCTCCTTTTGGACTTGAACCGAACTGCACGCGGTCGGCGACAATTTCTGTTCGGTACTTCTTTTCTCCGGAGGTTTTGTCTTCCCACGTTCTGGTTTGGAGTCTCCCCTCCACCATTACATTCGATCCTTTCTTCATGTACTGCGCCGTGTTTTCCGCCTGCCTATCGAATATAACTATATTATGATATTCGACCGCTTCCTGTTTTCTTCCTTCCTTATCCTTCCACACCCGGTTGGTGGCAACTGCCATGGTGCAGACCTTTATCCCAGAAGGAAGCGCTTTCAATTCTGGATCCCTTACTACATTCCCCATGATGATGACTTTGTTTAAAAACATTTTTTGCGTGATTATAATGATAATACTACGCCTCTTTCACCATTTCGTCTATGCTTTTATCCATATCCTCTATTGAAGCAGGCACTGTCTTGTCCTCGATTCCTGGGATTGGCAAGGTCTCATTCGCCGGCACATCCGCAAGCGATGCGACAACAGCTGCCTTCTGGCCAAGATACGTATTCTCCTTGACTGTAGTGATGAGAAGCATTCTTAGCATATCAGGATGCATTTCGAATGACTTTTTTACTTCTTCAATCTCCTTGGCGGGAATCTCGAACTTGATCCAGCCGAAGTATCCCCGGTCAAATCTCTGGTTTGAAGTCCCGATCTTCTTGACCATAGTGTAAGCTAGCTCTCGAAGTTCTGGAGCCTCATCGGAGATTATTTCCGCTCCTTTTTTTGAAAGAACATCCT
>CAYGIZ010000042.1:0-5372 GCA_964350075.1 uncultured Candidatus Saccharibacteria bacterium
GTAGCGGTAGCACACGAGCTTGTGGAGCTCTTAGTCTGGGTTCAACTCCCAGTAGTCACCCCAAATATGTAGATATGATAATATTACATTATTGTGCATAAAGATAAGCAAAAGATAATAGATGATAATAGCTTTCCAAAATCTATCAAGTCTATTGTGCGTATGTATCCATCAAATCAAGTCAATAGATTATTTTATGGTGGACTGCCACACCTAGGGAATGCACTTTTTGGATCTTGGAATTCTCCCGAAATAAAAGACGCTGCACGAGCTTATGAAGACTATAGTCTGTCTTCAAATCTGCTTATTGATGGTTTTGAACCTCCCGTTGTTGATAAGGTAAGACTGGGTGGAGGAAGCCCGGCCCGCTTTAAGCCGTATGAAAAATGTCTTATTAATATGAGACGGACTTTGATGGAAAGAATACTGTCAGATTATACACTGGCTGCTGGCGATAATGCCGACAAGGTATCTATTATTGAGTATTTTAAACACAAATATTCTTTAGCGATAAATGAAAATAATATAATTTTTACTCATTCGAGTACCCAAGCTTTTTCTCTGGTAATGAGAGCAATAGTGGATTATGGTGATGTGGTAATAATGACTGCGCCTAATTATGGACTTTTCTCTTTTATACCGGAAAGAACAGGTGGTAGGGTAAGGCTTTTGAAATTATCAAAAAAGGACGGGTGGAAAATAAACCCACATAAACTTCGGCAGCTAATAACTAACATTGACGAGGAACTTGAGACTGACTACGACATGAATCGTGGAAAATACGTGTTTCGACGATCAGATATACCACCACGAGTCGTGGCTTTTTTAAATATAAATCCACATAATCCAATGGGGACCGTATATGGTCTCAAAGACAAAACATTGTTATTGGATATATCCAGTGCTTGTAGAGACGCTGGGGTGTTGGTAGTCGATGATCTGGCATATGCTGGTCTAGAATACGACAGAAATAATCCAGCTCTACCAGTGTGTACATTGGATGGCCACTTTGATAACACGATTTCACTATATTCGCTTTCAAAATCATATGGACTTGCAAGTATAAGATCCGGAATGGTAATTGCTAATGAGGTTATAAGTTCTTTAATTAGAGATGAAATCTTCCAGGTATCTGATTCACTTTCTCTATTGCAATCATCTGCGATGAGCTCGGTTTTTTCTTCCGACGAAGACGCGCGAAGAGAAAAAGATGCATATCTTTCGTGCATTACTAATGATTATCATGAAAGATATATTTTTGTGAAAGCTTTTGTATTGGGAACCGCTAGTTTAAAAGAAGAAGAAAGGGAATTGTTTGTCAGAATTGTTTCCGTGCACAAATTGAATATTGATATGTTGACTACTGGAATTAAGGATGTTGGGATTGTGGTTGAACCAGAGTCGGGCTTCTTCGTTCTACTTGACCTGAGCAAGTTACTGGGAAAAAAATATAAGGGATTTAAAATTTGTAATGACCGAACTTTACTACAATTCCTATACACATCAGGAAATATTAAGGTTTTGCCAGGAAAAGCGTTTTGTTGGGCTGGACATGATACTTTGGTCATCAGAATAACTACATCCTTAGATTATGATGATTTGTCCAATTCTCTTTTAAGGCTTAAATCGTCTATAGAATTGTTAGAATGAAAATATATATAGCCTCCTCAAAAAAACACAAAGGAAAAGTCTCCGAAGATATTTATATGCTAGATGCATATATTAGCCTAGGATATCAATCTGAAATTCTCACACTTACAGACATACTCAATTTGGCGCAGCCTTCTGATATTGTGCTTTTAAAAAGCATCTGGGGATATTATGTTGATCATTGCGAATTCATCCGACAAATCGAGGCTCTTAGAATAAAAAACATTACGTTAATTAACGACTATGACTTTATAGTGTGGAACATCGACAAATATAAATATCTCAACGAAATAAGGAGTCTTGGTATAGTTCCAACATTGTATCTACAGCTAAAAGCAGCGCAAACATTATCGCAAATTGAGGATGTTGTTGTGGAAACCTGCAAAAAATTTGACGTCCATAGCTTGGTGATTAAACCTTGTATCTCAGAAAGTGGAAATCTAACTTTCAAGTATGAGAAGGGCGGCAATAATACAGCCATAATCTCTTCACTTAAAGATAACAAACACATTGGATTTATTGCTCAACCATTTCGATCATCAATTTCCGATGGGGAGCTATCGGTCATTGTGATCAATGGTATGCCCCTTTACGGCATAAAAAGATTTCCAGGCATTCTTTACCAAAAATTAGATCAGACTTATGTGGAATTGAACAACATACCAGGTATTGTACTGAAAAAAGTTGATACTTTAAAAACGTTTTTTTCTGAAAATTTTAGGAAGTTACCGGTTATATGTCGTATTGATTTTTTAAGGACTTATAATGAGTACGAAATATTGGAGGTAGAGTTAATAGACCCAGACCTTTTTTTTAGAAATATTCCGGAATCAATAAAACAGAAAGTTGTCACCATAATTCATGATACAATTGTTAAATAAAATATATGTTTAGGTCAGGCGTTTCAGCCATAATTGTTAATAGCAAAAATGAATTTCTTCTTGTGAATCTCGAATCATTCGATAATAAGTATTTCGCATTGCCTGGTGGAGGGATAGAAGAGGGGGAAACGTTTGAAGATGCTGTCTACAGAGAAATACAAGAGGAACTGGGTATTGATAGGGAATTACTCCAATATGTGAGGCATAGTGAAATCCCCGTACTTTTTAAGTTTAAGGTGATCACAATGAATCGTGATGGCAGGAACTATGATGGGTCGGAAAGATACTTTTTTGGATTTCGTTTTATCGGTACCGATGCAAATATCAAACTTAAATCTGGGGAAGTGAGAAGTTACAAATGGGTGCCTTTTACCAAACTAAAAAACTTTCTATTGTTTGAAGATCAGTATGAACAAACTTTGGAGAAAATCAGGGAGGTTTTCCCAGATATTTTGTGATATAGTAAAAAATGGAGAGTTCTCCCTAATATCAACAATTCGAGAAAGGCACTATTTTGTGAATCAAAAGTATAAGAGTGGGAAACCCACACTCCTATTCGTGGAGGAATACGAAAACACGCTTTCGAAGAGCGTAGTTGTTAACAAGACTATTAATCTGGTATTACTTAGGTTCAAACACGCGATCTTCAATAAAGCACACCTTGAGGTCACTGCTCACATTCCTTGTTTTGTATTTGATAAAGCGGAACCTGTCGAGCGGGAAGTTGAGAGATTCCGTCGATTCTGCTTGGAATGTAAAATATCGGTAGATTACTTTTACAACGACTCTGAATTCAATCAGGAGAAAGTTCAGAAGTTTGCATGGCTACTCAATCTCCCGGGAGCCCTGGACGAGATTCAGGCTCGCTATGTAAGGGACAAGGCAACCATGAAGGATAAATTACAAGAGCTTGGATACCGCACGATGTTCTACAAGGAGTTGGGTTCTGAACAAGATGCGCTGGGATTTGCGAAAGATCATGGTTTTCCGTTCATTGTAAAGTGGCGAAAAGGTATGTCTGCAAAAGAGGTCTATAAAATCGAAGATCAGAAGCAATTAACTGACCTTGGACTTGACTATACTTCCCGCAGATTTATCGCCGAAACATACTGCCCCCATCTTATCTGGTGTTTTGATTCATTGGTTCAGAAGGGCAGAGTGGCAGTAACCTTTCCCACGTGGCTTCCTTACACTAATCTTGGGTTTGCCGAGAAAAAAGAAAAATTCGCACAAATTACTGTTAAGGAGTACCCTGATAGTATTAAATTCGATGCCGGCAAAATTACCCAGAATTTGATTACCGAATTGGGCTTGGATAATGGTTACATGCAGATCGAAATCTTTGTAGACCAACGTGGACAACCAATTATTTGTGAGTTCGCGTGGCGTACTGCCGGGGAGCATATGTTACTGAATCAAAGTTTGGCTTACGGGATTGATGTGTGCTCTTTGTTAATAGACATAGTTGTGGGGAGGAGTATCCCTATACCTCCGCTCACAGGACACCAGTGTGTGGGTGATATGTTTTTACCACTAACTGATGGTCTGGTCACGAGGATCTCTTCCTATAGAGATCTGGAAAATCTTGAAGGAGTGGTTGGTGGTAGTATCGACTGCAAAATAGGTGATATTGTCAAATCCCAAAGGCAGTACACAAGTTGTTCTGGTTGGATACAGGTAGTTGGACACACAGCAGAGGAAGTCCAGACGAGAATGCTAAATGTCTATGAAAAATTCGAGATTGTGACAGCTTAGATAAAAATCAACTCCGCTTCCAGGCATAACGCCTCGAAGCGGATGTTTTTATTTTACAGATCCTTAAAGATTTTAATAAAGCTTTCTGCTTCCCTGATATTTCGAGGTCGGTGGATGATATTTGAATAGCATTTCACACCATCAACCATGACGTGGCCCTTGCAACCCCATTGGAAGCGAATGCTTCCCGGCTCACAATCAGCAGGATCAATTTCTCTTCCTGCAACTTCAAGGAGTCTACTCACAGCATCTTCGCCCATGACTAATCCTATCTCCACCATAGATTTAATGAATGGCCGAAAAACTACTTCCCGGTATTTTTCTGGTAAATCAGAATATATGATTTCCAGTGTCCACTTGGGCAGAATAACCTCTTTGCTCTCCGTGATGCATAATCCGGCATTTATGATCATTGCTCTCGCCTCACTGCGATACATCAAACCATGGGGTTTAATGATGTAAAAGCTCATTTTCATATATCACCTCGCTTTCTTTAGATATCTTACTTCTTTTCTGTTTAAAAACAAGATCCAGTGCGGCAGATTGGTACTATATACAAAGATATGTTCATGGGAAGACATTATGGACATAGAGAATTTTGATATATAATTGTCGTATGCATCTAATACTATATGGCCTTATCGGCAGCCTGTTGGCGCTAGTCGGAGGTCTCCTCGTGCTCTGGAAAAGGGAGCAGGTCAAGAAAATAATGACCTCGCTCTTGGCTTTCTCCGCAGCGGCATTTCTCGGAGTCAGTTTCCTAGACCTTTTGCCAGAAGCCATTGAAGCCGTGGCAGAACCACATTATATATTCTTCGCTTTTCTCGCTGGTATTACGTTATTCTTTGCTCTGGAAAGGGCGTTGATGAAATATTTTAGAACACATGCACATAGTCATGGAGAGCATGAGGATGAACATACAGAATCCTTGCCGGCTCTCATAATAGCGGGGGACAGTCTCCATAATTTGCTGGATGGAGTTGCTATTGCCGTGGCGTATGTAGCCGATCCCGCTCTAGGACTTACGACTGCATTAGCTATCGCCGCTCATGAAGTCCCACAGGAGATCGGAGACTTCTCTATTCT
>CAYGIZ010000043.1:0-5133 GCA_964350075.1 uncultured Candidatus Saccharibacteria bacterium
TACTAATATAGTATTGATGAAGTCGACATGACCGAAATCATCTTTGAGGCGTTCTGTATTTGGTAGCTCGTTCCAAACCCATGAAGGAAAGTGTTCCTTCTGTGGGGATGAAGCAGTCGTATAGATGAGGGGTACTTCTTTGAAACCATACTTTTTAGAGAGCCTTTTGAGAGAACCGACTATTACCTCTTTACTCTGATCGAGAGGATAAACGTTAAGAGTGTTGTACCCTTCGATGAGCTGGTTAAGGAACTTTATTTTACTGAGGTCATGTGACAAAGCTTCATTAATAAAAGGAAGATATTCTTCAAATCCGTGTACCCAATAGTTGCTGAAGCTCGGGCTTACTTTTATGGCTTTGCCGTCCAAGTTTCTGAATCCAATATGTTTTTCTACATCTTCAACAAAAGAAATCAGACGATCCATCTGAAATTCGTCAAAAGCGAGCGGTGCTAATTGGCTTTTCTTATTCATAAGCACATTCTCTCATATAGGAAGCCAAAAACAAGCTTGTCGTGCTTTTTTGGTCATTTTTAGGTATATTGTATAGGCAACACTCGACAAACTAGACACGCTTCAATAGCGGTAGGATTGCGCCTAAAAATGGCAATCCTACAAACAATTGGGCACAATCTGTCTAGTTGGGTGTTGCAACCAGTAGGGTTGCCTTTTTTTATTCAAAAATGCTTTTAGCAAAGAATCTAACTTTTTATAAAAATAATATGACTGAAGAAAGAAAGTTTATGCAGAAGAAGTCTACATACGCAGGACTTCTTATTTTAGCTGCGCTCACCAAGGATTTACTAAATGGCGATGTATCTTTTGCTTCGTCGTTCACTTCAGTTGGCATAGCTATTATCTTGGCTTATCCAATTTGTTATATCTACCAAGCAATAAGGTACAAACGCTGGAGCGTTGGAGATAAATATCAGTTTGAGGTTTTGGTACTACAGTTAGCATTGATATTATCTCTTCTTCTCCCTGCACAGCTTTAATATGAATTTATGGACAAGCAAGTAGAGGAAACAACCGAAGGATCTATTTCAAAAGCACTATACAAGATACCAGAAATAATAGGCGTGAGTATTTTTTTGGGAATCATTGGATTTGAGGTCCCGATGTTTATCTTGGCGATACTCGCTCCTGATTACGAGGTTACATTTGAAAAGATAATGCCAGGATGGCTTGCTATTTGTCTGGTCGGAACTCTTCTTTATTATCGAAAAAACAATTGGAACTCTCCAAAATAAGCCGTGATAAAAGGCTGGAGATATGGGATTATTGCGTTATAAAGGAAATAACGAAATGTCTGAAACCAATCCAAATGGATCCAATCAGTTCAAGCTCGACCCGAGACAAAATGTGTGTTGGGAATTGTATGTGACTCCTGGATCAGAAACGTTTGGAAATGCTCTACAATCTGCTATACGAGCTGGATACTCGAAAGCGACAGCTAAGACCATCACTGCTAGTCCTTGGTTTTCTGAAAAACTTCAAAGATTAGACCTACTTCAAAAGGGGGAGAAAGTTTTGGAATACACGCTGATAATGGCTCATGAAGTGCCAGTCATAGGTACATTCGGACCCGTAAAGGATAAGAAGGGAAAAGTGGTAATGAAGACTGATAGTGCGCTTCTGAGAATCAAGCTAGATAGCGCAAAGTTTGTGGCGGAAAGGCTTGGTAAAGCGCATTATAGTACACGAGCTGAACTGGTAGGTAAAGACGGAGAAGCCCTATTGCCAACCCCTCTTCTAGAGAATGTTCGAAAAAGCGTTATTTCGTAGCGATGGCTTATTTGAAGCATTAAAATGCGATTTAACGCGCGATTATCGTGAAAACCGCATAACTCTGCGCTTCTTGCATAAAAATCGCATATACTCGAAAATACCGCGCAATGAAGCGAGGGTAATGACAGACTAAATTGTAAATGCTACTCTAAAGATGCAAAATCTATGTCTTTTCTGCATCAATGGAGAAACAACCCTTTACAATCAAGGGTGGCCCAGAGGATTTCATCCTCTGTTTTCAAAGTGTATCAGTAGCAAATGAGTTTGGTAGGATGTATTTTTATTCTAGGCTCCTACACTCGTTAAAGCCGGACATATCTGGTATCTGGAGAGAAGAGGAAAGGCTGAATGTAGAAATTAAAGGGTGGCCCAAGAATGTGAAATTCACCCGTGTATCAGGTGATACCTTTAAAGGTCAGGCACTAGGTACAAAAATCTTTGATCTGAAAAAGTACGAAAAGACACTTAATGTTGCATTGAGTGGGATATCTGTGGGAGAAAAGGGCGAAAATGGAAATGCTGTTCGTACCTTTGAAATAGGAATGGGTAATTCGTGGGAGAGGTATCTTTTTCATTCAAAGGCCAGAACAATTGCAGCTCTATGTGTTCTTTATGATCTCGACCCTCATCCAAGAAATGATTTAGAAATTAATATTCCCGCTGAATTTTTACCAGAACAATCATGGCCAGTTAAACACGAACACACTGGTGTGGTGAGACTTTATGGTGATCCAAGTAAAACAGCTGATGTCCTACGAAATGAGGGATGGTCTCGAGAGGGGGATGTTCCAGGTATGAAGGTTTTTAACCAAATTGTAGGTGGAGCAAGGCAGCAAATGTATCAGTTGCTAAGGTGCCCACAGGATATTTCTCAGCGAATGATGAGGACAAATATCCCTGGTAGATGGAAGAAACTGTTATATAAAAATCAAGGCTATACTTGTCGTATTTGTGGAAATAAGTATGAAGAAGAATTTCTATCTCCAGATCACAGGATCCCCGTAATCTTTCAGGCTGACGAGCTTTCTGACGAGAACTTTTTAAATAAATTGATGACGCTTTGCAGGTTTTGCAACCAACAGAAGCGAGAGTTTTGCAAAAGAGTGCCTTATGATTATGTCTGGGAGAGCAGCCCCTGGGCATACCCAGAAAGGTTCTTGCTAGATAAAATAAAATCAGAGATTGAACAATTTGCACAAACTAATCAACTTTCGAGTGAAGAAGTGATTAGTCTACTTAGAAAAAGGCTCTAAAAAGAAAAGCCTAATTGGGAATCCCTTCTTTCAAAAGAGATTTGATATTTACAATAAGGGACCAGACTCTCTACTTTTTGGCTTTGTAAATAGTCAAAAACGAAATCGCCCATAACTTCGCCTAGTCTAACGGGTACAGCATTACCTATTTGTTTGTAAACTGAGGTCATTGCACCATGAAACTCAAAATCTAAAGGAAAGCATTGAATTGTAGCGGCTTCTCTACAAGACAGTCTCCTATGATTTTTCGGATGGTGAATGATCATTGCACCTCCTTTGTTATCTCCTCTTGCAGTTATAGTAGGGGACGGTTTATCAGAATCAACGCGTCGATTGCTAATATAGCCATTAAACTTAAGTTTAAATTTTGAATATTCGTGATTTTTTAATTTATGGTTTGTATCTGTTTCTGGGATATGCGCCAGGGCTTCTCCGATTGAAATCCATTTATCTATATTTCCAAAAGGAACCTTATTGTGTGTTGGAGCTGGAGGAAAGGATACATTAGGATCTAGATCTTTTCTAATCCCAAAAATTAAAACTCGCTGCCTTGTTTGAGGCACCCCATAATTTGCTGTATTTACAAGGGTGTATTTACAATTATATCCCTCGTCGGAGAATTCTTTTAAAATCATCTTAAATACCTCTCCCTTATTTAAACTAAGAATCCCCTTTACATTTTCAGCTAAAAAAACTTTTGGTTTTTTATCCCTAATAACGCGTTTCATTTCTAGATATAATTTGTTGCGGTTATCCCCGACATGACGCTTTGTATTGGCTACTGAAAATCCCTGGCAAGGAAAACCCCCAATGACTACATCTGCATCAGGAATTTCTGAAGAAGGAATATTCTCCAAGTTTCCCAAGACAATATGATCCCCAATATTTTTTCTATATGTCTCTACAGAGTCTGCATCGTTATCATTCGCCCAAACAACTTCAAATCCAGCTTTTATAAAACCTAAATCCATACCTCCCGCTCCAGAGAAAAGGGAAATTACTTTAGGGTGAGCCGATATCTTCTGGGTTTTCATAATCTTTAGTCTTTCTTTATTTTAACATTTTTACGACCCTTTCTATAAACATCCAGAATCATTTTTCCGAGTGCTTTTCCATATAATACTGGAACTGCATTGCCGATCTGACGATATCTCGAATTAATACTTCCGTGGAAGCTAAAACTAGCAGGAAAAGTTTGAACCCATGCGGATTCTCTTATAGTCATTCGTCGCAGTCCGTTCGGATGAGGAGTAGCATTTACTCCGCCCTTCCCATTACCACGAGCGAGTATTGTTGGGCTAGGTTTATTTCCATCAGTCACTCTATGTCCCGTGAAATTCCTAATAGAAATCTTATATTTGGATCCCATTTTTAAGTCTACGATATTCTTTTGTTTTTTCAGTTTTTTGAAAGCTTCGTTTACGGATACCCAGGGCTTCAATTTACTACCTTCTATTCCCGAGTGCGTAGGAAGAGGGTGAAAGAGCTCAAAATCAGGCATTAAATCTTTTCTGGTTCCTAAAATAATAACCCTTCTTCTCATTTGAGGAATTCCATGGTCTGCCATGTTAACGAGCTGATATTTGACCGAATAACCAGACTTTTCAAAATCTCTTACAATCTTTTTTATAACTTCTCCATTGTTGAGACTCAGAAGTCCTCGAACATTTTCAGCGATGAACCATTTCGGTTGTTTATCTTTAATAACACGCAACATCTCTGTATACAGTTTGTTTCTGTTATCATCCGTTGATCTAAACTTATTGGCTACTGAAAATCCCTGGCAAGGAAAACCCCCAATGATTAAATCAGCGTCTGGGATGTCGTTTGATTTTATGTTAGTGATATCGTCGCAGATGACATTCTTAGCCTTTAAATTCGTGCGATGAGTTTCTATAGAGTCTAGATCATTATCATTTGCCCAGATTATATTTAATCCGGCTTTTTCTAAACCCAAATCTATGCCACCGCAACCGCAAAATAGAGAAATCACTGCTATTTTTTCTTTTTTAGTATCCATTTTTCTATGAGTCATTTTTTCAATATCGTTCACGCTTCTAGGACTGGGTCTGTTCGTGGATTTATTCCAGAC
>CAYGIZ010000044.1:0-5128 GCA_964350075.1 uncultured Candidatus Saccharibacteria bacterium
GATTAAAGGAGCGAATAGTGAACCTGACCACATCCGCTTTGGACTTGTGACGATCAAAAATTTTGGTCAAGGAGTTGCGACCGCTATAATCGAAGAAAGAAAAAAGAACGGCAAATTTACTTCCCTTTCCAATTTTTTGGATAGAGTCAAAGACAGGAATTTGAATAAGAAATCCTTGGAAGCCTTGG
Source organism: uncultured Candidatus Saccharibacteria bacterium (assembly GCA_964350075.1). Lineage (GTDB taxonomy): Bacteria > Patescibacteriota > Minisyncoccia > Phycocordibacterales > PALSA-1337 > CAIOGI01. The sequence continues at coordinate 189 of CAYGIZ010000044.1, forward strand.
TCAAGGCCGGAGCATTGGACAGTTTCGGTATAGATCGTGGGCTTCTGCTGGGAAATATTGAAACTATTCTTGGATACAATAAGGAACAAGAGAAACAGTCTGATGATCAGAGCTCACTCTTTGGACTTATGACCGACAAGTCGAGCCTTCCAACTTTGAAGCTTGCAGAAGTTCCAAATATCGATCCACGAGAAAAACTGGCTTGGGAAAAAGAGCTTCTTGGCCTATACATTTCTGGACATCCACTAGACCGCTATCGTGAGATCATTGACAAGAGGGATATGGATATAAAAAAGGCGAAGGAAATGAAGGATGGGGAGATCACAACCATTGCCTGCATAGTTGAGGAAGTGAAGCCGATCTCGACGAAGAAAGGAGATGCTATGGCTTTCCTCAAGCTTGCTGATTTTTCCGGGACTCTCGAAGCCGTCGTTTTTCCTAGAACTCTTGTAGAGTTTCGTAGCGCTTTTACCCCCGATAAATGCCTGGCCGTGAAGGGTAAAATATCCGAAAGAAATGGTCAGAAGAGCATGATTGTGGAGAGGGTGAAGGTTTTGGCATAATTACCTTAAAATGCTAAACTATTCTCTATGAACAACAACATTTCAAACTACCGCCATACCCTTGCCCACCTCTTGGCGTCAGCTGTTCTAGAAACATATCCAGATGCCAAGCCTACCATCGGACCCGCTATTGATAATGGCCTCTATTATGACTTTGACTTCTCTTCTCCAATTTCTGACGAAGATCTTCCTGCTTTAGAAAAAAAGATGCGTTCTTTACTGAAAGATTGGAAGGAATTTACTCATGAGGAAGTGACTGAAGAAAAAGCAAAAGAGAAATTCAAGGGCAATGCGTATAAATTGGAATTGATTGAAGAGATCGTAAAAAAAGGTGAAAAAATTACTCTTTACACCTGTGGGGGCTTTACAGATCTCTGCCGAGGAGGACATCTAGAAAATCCTTCGAGAGAAATCCAGCCTGATTCATTCAAGCTTACTCATATTGCTGGAGCGTACTGGAGAGGCAGTGAAAAGAATAAGATGCTGACGAGAATTTATGGTTTAGCTTTTGAAAGCAAAGAGAAGCTGGAAGAATATGAAAGGATGAGAGAGGAAGCGGAGAAGAGAGATCATAAGAAATTGGGCCGTGAATTGGACTTGTTTGTTTTTTCCGATTTAGTAGGCTCTGGACTTCCACTCTGGACCCCTAAAGGTACGGTTCTAAGGAATCTATTGGATGAATATGTCTGGGAACTACGCACCAAGTATGGACCGTATGAAAAAGTGGAAATACCTCATATTACAAAAAAAGATCTCTATGAGAAAAGTGGACACTGGGATAAGTTCAAGGATGAGTTGTTTAAAATAATCACAAGAGAAAATCATCTCTTCGCCATGAAGCCGATGAACTGTCCGCATCATACCCAGATATATGCCCGCAAAAAGTGGAGCTATAAGGAGCTTCCACAAAGGTATGCCAATACGACAACTTGCTATCGCGACGAACAATCTGGAGAACTTTCAGGTCTATCAAGAGTAAGAGCTTTTGCACAGGATGATGCTCATATATTTTGCCGTGCAAATCAAGTGAAGGAGGAGCTGCTAAAGATATGGGATATAGTGCACGACTTCACAAAGACTTTTGGCTTTGAACCCAAACTACGTCTTTCCCTACATGATCCAGAACACATGGAAAAATACCTTGGCAATCCAGAAAGATGGAAACAGGCAGAGGAAATTCTTCGTGAAATTGCTAAGGAGAAGAAAGTAGATTACTTCGAAGGTGTTGGTGAAGCGGCATTTTACGGACCTAAACTTGATTTCATGGCTCATGATTCAATGGGAAGGCAGTGGCAGATAGCAACAATTCAGCTGGATATGAATATGCCGGAGAGGTTTGAACTTGAATGTATGAACGAAGATGGAAAGATGGAAAGAATAGTTATGCTGCACGCGGCCATTATGGGTTCCATAGAGAGATTTCTTTCGATTATTATTGAACATTATGGTGGCAAATTCCCACTCTGGCTCTCCCCTGTGCAAATGAGAGTTATTCCGATACGAGATGAGCATATGGAATACTCCGAGAAAGTATATAGAAAATTGAGGAACGCAGGCATTCGAGCGGAGATAGATAAAGATGCTGATAATTTTGGGAAGAAAGTGCGTAGTGCCAAGACTATGAACATTCCTTATTTCATTCTCATTGGCGACAAGGATATAGCCGCAGGAAAAGTTACGCTAGAAAGCAGGGATCAGGGACAAGTTGGGCAATTGTCTACAGAGGAAGTATTAAAAAAAATTACGGAGGAGATCAGAGAGAGAAAATAGAAGAAGCGCCGACGAGATTAAATCTCGCGGCGCCTCGGTGTTCAATCTTCAGGAAATAGTTTTTTTACGGCCAATTCGAGAATAGCTTCATGTGCCATTCCCAACTCCTGGCGAATCTTTTCCATTTCCTGAAGTTCTTCTTCGGTCACAGTGTTACGCTGTCCCCGTAGGGATAATTCAGCATAACGGAGGACCTTTTGTTTTTCACTTTCCGACATTTTGTCCTCCTTTATTTTCCATGACCACCTCGAATGCTATCAAGATTGCGAACTTGCCGTAAGCCGGTCGTCCGTTTCTGGCAATCGAAGCAATCCATTTGTTGTCCTTCCCGCGTTTGTTTAAATTACGGGACAAGATGTTTATCGCATCAATGGTACTATCGTGAATAGTTGAACGAGTTCGCTCAATTTCTCCGCGAGTACCGTCTTCATTGATGCTCTGTCCTTTGGACACGATCCTCTCGAACCGACACACTGTTTCGGCGTATCGGAGCGAGTGGTTTACCATGTCGTCTAGACAAAATTGTAGAATCTCATCGCCTTGACATAGGCACTTGAGATCTTGAAGGGAGATGAATGGGTTTTTGAGTCCCAGCATCTCATCTGCTTTCGCAGATATTTCGGAAGAGATTGCAATATGCATCTACCTATAATCATAGCACATTCAAGTTCATAAGTCAATATTAAACAAAAAACCCCAATTTCTGGGGTTTTTTTGAAATTATATCTTCTTCTTGTTGAACATTAGATAGAATACCATAGAAAGGAGAGCCAGAATGACCAGCACTGCCACAAGACCCCATGGAACATTCTGCAATGAGAATAGTGATGCCATTGTTGTGGAAGGGGCAATCATGACTGCCTGTACCGGTGGAGGAGTTGGCGTGACTACCGGCGCAGCCGTCATAGCTACCTTATTACTCCTAACCGTAACTGTATTGCCGCAAGCCTTGGATTGAGTGTATCCGCTGGCGTCAGTGACTTTGACTACGGCGCTTTTTAAACCAGCTGTCTGATACATTGCTATGGCAGAAGGATGGAAACTGAAAATGTTTTCAGTTCCTGACCATATGTATGTCAAATTTCCTACACCTCCAGTAGCTTCAGCATTCCAGGTCACAGCTTCTCCGATTCTAACGTTTGTCTTGTCGGCGAAACATGCGATCTGCATAGTGTTTGGATTATATGCGTAATGAGGAGTGACATAAGTAGGAGCGTAGTAATTTACAGTTGGAGCTCCGACTGTTACGGCGTTTGAACACTGGACTGTCCTCTGCTGGCCTCCTGAATATACCGTCACATATGCGTATTTCACGCCTGGATAGCTGTAATAAGTACTTAGAGATCCATATGATCCATAGATACCATCTGTGCCTGACCAGCTGTATGAATACGAGCCGCTTCCTCCGCTAGGATAAGCACTCCAAGTAACGGTTGTGCCAACAGGAGCAAAAGTAGTATTGGCGCTGCAGTAGACAGAGATGGGAGAATAATAGACAGCACCATGGCTATATGGATAGTAATTATAGTTATAATCTGGATATGTATATACTGGAGTCTGATAGACTGGCTGGCTATAATATACCGGATTCTGGACAACAACAGGATTTGGATTTGAAACTGTGGCAGTGTTGTTATTGACAATAGTTGAAGCTGAAGTATTAGCAGGTACTGTATATATGGCTCCTTGAGAAGTAGCTGAAACGGTTGCTGGTGTTGTGTTTGTGATCGTACCACTATTTATATTACTGTTCGTGTTATTACTGTTTACAACAGTATTATTGCTATTTGTGTTATTTATAACCTTGGGTTTTCTATCACAATTAGTAAATAGACAGAAAGGATCAAGTGGGTTGAATGGATTGAAATCTATAGCTTTAGCCGTGTTTGGATAAAATGTAAACGAAATCCCTATCAATAGAGCCAGTAATACCCATGTTTTTACGCCATTTTTTATCATATGGCGTTATTGTATATCATCTTAGTCTAAATGTCAATAGTAGCCTTTTTAGCGTTTGATTGTATAAACATCTTGCGAGAAGGCACATCGGTACCCATCAGCATGTCAAAAACCTTGTCTGCTTCCTGCGCGTCCTCAACATTAACCTGCTTGAGTATGCGTCTCTCCGGATCCATGGTCGTTTCCCATAGCTCATCAGCATTCATTTCTCCGAGACCCTTGTAGCGCTGAATGGAAATCTTCGTCTTCTTTGGACCGTCTTCCTTTTCAATTTCCAAATCCTCTAGAACCTCATCACGCGTATCTTCAATCTCCTGTATCTCATCAATTTCTTTTCCTAGGGCCTTATTTTTCTCCTCATCGGTGTAGAAATACATTATTTCTTTTCCCTTCTTAACTTTGTATAGAGGCGGCTGGGCAATGTAGAGATATCCGCCTTCAATGATAGGTTTGAAATACCTGTAGAGCAAAGTCAGGATCAATGTTCGGATGTGTGCTCCGTCCACATCGGCATCGGTCGCCAGGATTATCTTATGATATCGTAATTTTGAGATATCAAATGTATCTCCGATCGCTGTTCCAAAAGCCAGCACAAGATTTTTGATTTGTTCCGAGCCGAGCATGCGGTCAAGCCGTGCTCTTTCAATG
>CAYGIZ010000045.1:0-5110 GCA_964350075.1 uncultured Candidatus Saccharibacteria bacterium
TCTATGAGCATAGCTACTCCACCTGGTCCATAAGCCTCATACAATATGCTTTCCATAGCCGCGCTATTATCCGCAGTAGCTTTCTTAATAGCGCGATCGATCGTATCGTTCGGCATATTTTCCTTCTTGGCTTTTTCTATGGCGAGAGCCAGGCCTGGGGACTTCAAATTTCCTCCTGCCTTTTTGGCTTCTACTGTGATGAATCGTACAAGCTTGCCGAAGACTTTGCTTTTCTGTGCGTCATTCTTGGCTTTCTGGTGTTTAATCTTTGAAAATTTATTGTGTCCGGACATATATTTAAATATTATAATAACCTTGCTGACCCCTCAATCTCTAAATGCCGATACGCCTTATCCGTCGGGGTCCTGCCTCTGGGAGTTCTCTCAAGCAAACCCAGCTGTATCAAATATGGCTCATAAACTTCCTCTATCGTTTCCTGTTCTTCGGACAATGCAGCGGCAATAGTATTTAATCCTACAGGCCTTCCGCCGAATTTATTTATCATTGTCTTCAAAATATCCCTGTCCGCATTATTTAGACCAAGATGATCCACTCCAAGCATGGTCAAAGCCTTCTCAACAATGTCTTTTGAAAGGGAAGTCTTGTTAATCTGTGCGTAGTCTCTGCACCTCTTTAGAAAATAATTTGCAGTTCTGGGAGTAAATCTACTTCTTTCTGCAATAGCTTTCACCGCATCCTTATGGATTTCTATATCTAAAATCTTAGCGGAACGTTTTATAATTTCCGCTATTTCATCCTCTGTATAAAATTCCAATTTGAAAACCCCGCCGGAAAATCTTGAACGGAGAGGGGATGAAATCATGGCAATACGTGTAGTAGCTGCTATCAATGTGAAAGAGGGGAGTTCCAACTGTATTGTTCGCGCGGAAGGACCCTTACCTATGATAATGTCGAGCATCCCAGACTCCATGGCGGGATAAAGGATTTCCTCAATGGCTTTGTTTAGTCTGTGTATCTCATCTATAAAAAGTATATCTCCGTGGGATAAATTGGTGAGGATAGAAGCGAGGTCACCCACCTTTATAATAGCCGGACCAGACGTGACCTTCATCTGCGTACCTGTTTCCTTCGCAATGAGGTGTGCGAGAGTAGTTTTACCTAATCCCGGAGGTCCATAAAAGAGAATGTGTTCCGGTGGATGACTCCTTTCCTTTGCCGCAGTCAGCAGAATATGCAAGTTATCTTTTATATTTTTCTGTCCAACATACTCTGCCCACTTCGCTGGTCGCAAAGTCTGGTCCAGATACCCAGTAGTTTCTTTGATATTATCTATTGACATGTTAAGTAAAGTATGCTAAACTGCCGACAGCTGAAATATTTCAATCAGGTTCATAAATTTCTAAGCAATATAGGCGTTTAACGACGCATATCTGACATGGTGTTGGGGACATTCTGGTCGGCCACCTTGTGTGCGACGCACTGGGGTTATCCCTGGAACTATGTTTAACTTTTGGTGATCGCATTGAAAGTATTGCTTAGAAATTCATGCATCCGATGACTCCTCGCTCGATCTGCTCTCAATAGTACTCCTCTTTATTTAAATTTCAATTGACAACCTCTAGAGCGAATGCTGTGGAGGGAGCTTCACACCATGCTCCTTTAACCTTTCTGCATTAGATCTCTGTGTTTCTGTTAATTTGCGATGATCATCTGTCTGTTTCCTCTCAATTTTCTCAATTTCTGGCTTTAGTCTTCTAGCTCTTTCATCATTTTGTCTTATTTTTTCTTCACTGGCTATTATTGCAGCCTTTTGTTTCTTGATTTCTTCTCTTAATGCTACGGACTCATCTTCTAAGTGTTTCTTCTCTGTCTTTTTATCAGCTAAAATCTTTGCGTCAGCATTCATTTCTGTCGTCAGCTTCTTGAAGGCTACCTCGAAATTATTTGAAGCATCCATATTATTCTTCTATCGCTATTACTCTCTCTAGTTCATCCAGAGAGGTTATTCCGTTTAATACCTTTATTATACCATCCTGCGTCATGGTCAATATTCCCTGCGCAGCGGAGGCTTTTGCTATTTCTTCTTCGCTTGAATTGTATTCAATCACTTTATTGACTTCGTCGTTTAATTTCATTCCCTCATATATTCCTATGCGTCCCTTGTATCCCGTCTGATTGCACTTCTCGCAGCCGCCGGCGGTGAAAAGGGAAGCGGGCATAGGAGGGATTTCTGTTTTGTCGACGATGCTTTCTAAGATCATATCCACTTTCCTTTTCACTTCGCCTTCTATTGCCAAAGATTTTTTACAGAAAGGGCATAGGCGTCGAATCAGTCTCTGTGCCAGGGCGATATTGATAGCCGAACTCATTATTTTTGGATTTATCCCTAGGTCAATCAGACGGGGAAATGACCCGGCGGAACTATTGGTGTGTAGTGTTGAAAAGACGAGATGTCCAGTCAGTGAAGAGTTGATGGCAATACCCGCGGTCTCCCCATCTCGTATCTCACCGACCATGATGATGTCCGGATCCTGCCTCAATGCGGAACGAAGTCCCTCGAGGAAGGTGTACCCCTTGTCATTCACCTGCGTCTGAACAATTCCCGGAAGATGGTATTCAATTGGATCTTCAATTGTGATTATTTTTACGCCTGGGTTGTGAACTTTTTTCAAGAAAGCGTAGAGTGTCGTGGTTTTGCCAGAGCCAGTTGGCCCAGTGGTTAAAAGCATTCCATTTGGCTTGGTGATTTCTCGCTCGAGAACTGCTAAAAGTTTTTTTGGAATCCCAAGCTCCTCCATTGGAATGGAAATTGTTTTTGGATTGAGAATACGCATGACAATGGATTCATTGTATGCGCCAGGAAGTATAGATGTTCTGATCTCTATATCATCAGTACCGATATGCACGCTGAATCTTCCATCTTGCGCGTCTTTCTTTATATTTAATTTCAAGCCTGACAAGAGCTTGATGCGGGACAACAGAAGATTGTAGGTTTCTTTATCAAAATTGATGGCATTGACCAACACCCCATCCAGGCGATATCGTAAGCGAATATACTCCTCTTCTGGTTCAATGTGTATGTCAGAAGCGTCGGTAGCCAATGCGCCAGCAATAATAGTCTCCAGAATTCGGGAGACACGATAACTTTTCTTCATTGCCAGGGTGTTTCCCAAAATGGTTATAATGGCAGGTAATCCTTTGGCTTCTTTTATTATATTACCAATTTCCTCACTAGAGACTTCCAAAAAACCTGCTTTTGTTTCATATGCAAAAGACAGATCTTTGTATGCCGCCCAGGCTTTTTCCAAACTGGCGGTAGAGACTATGGAGAGAATCGGCTCGTATCCTTTTTTCTTGAGGTCATCAGAAATTTCCACGACTTTCTGGTCCTCTGGATTTCTGACGGCAAGCTTTACGCGCTTGTCTACCAGTGCGTATCCAGCTATTTTGTTTTCCCGTGAAGTTTTTTCATCAATGAGGCGGAGTGCATCGGTATTAATGGATATTGTGGAAAGATCCACGTATTCTATTCCATATTTTGCAGAAAGGAGCTGTACGAGCTCTTCTTCTTCCCGCTTAAGCAGGTCTGCGACTTTGCGATTTTGTTTGTCTTCATTAAACTGGATCATGTGATATATTATACCGCATACATGCCAAAGTAGCTCAGTTGGTAGAGCATCACTTTCGTAAAGTGAGGGTCCCCGGTTCGATCCCGGGCTTTGGCTCAAGTTTTTGAATTCTTTCTGACCAAAATAATATTATCCTGATCCGTGAAAACAATCTCCCATTCAGGATCCCTTACTATCCTTGTCAAAAACTGCTGCGCCCAAGGAGTATAGTCGCGGTGATAAAAGAAGATAGTATTGAATTTATATTTATCATCCAGCTCCCTGAACTTCTCCACATTTTCCAGGCTTTTTATGTAAGTTTCTTGGGAGAAACCAGTCGAGTATGCTTCCGGCCTATTGTCATAAAAGATTTTTTCCTGGGGATATAAATGGTAAATCAAATATCCTCCAATGTCATAATTGTTGAACACTGGTCCTTTTAGGGAATGAGTTTTGAAGAATTCAGCCGCATCGTTTACTCCCGACTGGAGACCAAGTCCAAAAGCGCTACGGTGGTTGTCTATAGTGCTCAAGGTCAGGAATAGACCGGTGATGGACAAAATGGTAAGGGCGCTCTTTACCAAAATCGACCTATTAAAGTAAGTAGCCGCCGCTGGAATAGCAAAATAGCCGAAAAGAGGAAAGTTGCGGATAGCCAGACAAGACATGACGCCAAAGACCACCGCAAATACTGTACGGGGTATATTTATTTTTTTATACGTGAGTATGAGCGATAAAACTGTTATGACAGCAAGAATTTTAAATCCCAAAAACGCCGTTTTATTCCCGACTCCCAGATTTTCCAAAAAAGAAATAGATTGATTCTCTACTATTTTGTACCCGTAATTATTAAATATAGTGAATGGAACCAATGCTCCCTGAATACCGGAAGGGTTGAGTAAAGTCGCAAGGACTATGAGAGAAAGAGAGAATACGAAATGTTTTACCGGCAATCTCATAAAATATATTCCGACAATGAATATTCCGAATATAAATCCGCTGTGCAGGTTGACCCAGATGATTTCCAAAATTGCTAGAGAATAAAGCCATTTTATGGATATTTGCCTGCTCGAAACTTTTTCGCAGATATAAAAGAAAAGGCCGCAGAAGAAATAAGTGAAGATTTCCGGCCGAACTTCTGCACGTGAAGCAATGACTGGAATTGCTAATAAAGTTAAAGTCAATGCCGGAGCGATCCCAGCCTTTTCCCATGCAATTTTGAAAAATATCCAAATGGTCAAAAGGGAAAGAAGGATATAAAGAAGAGAGAGCCCTTTAAACCCGACAGCTTTTTCGCCCAAATAAAACACTATTCCACTTAACCAATGATGATTAATAAAAGAAAAATCATTTTCTGTATATGAATAAAAATTTGTATGAAGAATCGCGCTCCTCTGTTCCGAAGTACCATTTAGGATAATCTCACCATTTTTAATATGTCGTCCAAGGTCTGCTGTGGGGAGGTGAATTTTTACCAACAATGAAAGAGCAAATAAAAGAAAGACAATGGAGATTGCCGACCATTTAAGGAAGTTTCTGTT
>CAYGIZ010000046.1:0-5034 GCA_964350075.1 uncultured Candidatus Saccharibacteria bacterium
TGGCAATCTCCATACAGAGACTTTCGAATTCCGTCGCTTCCGATATCATGTCTACTTCTGTCTCTATTCCCAACGACGAGGTAAAAGGAAAAATCATTGGAAAAGAAGGAAGAAACATAAAGGCTTTTGAGAGAATGACTGGTGTAGAAGTAATCGTAGACGATACTCCAGGAAACATTACCATCTCTTCTTTTGATCCTGTGCGCAGGCATATCGCAAAAATTGCTTTGGAAGAATTGATCAAAGACGGAAGAATTCAACCAGCGAAGATCGAGAAGATTGTTCAGGAGGCTCAAGCTTCTATAAACAAAACAATTAAGGAGAAGGGCGAACAAGCCGTGTACGAATGCGGGGTTATTGGACTTGATCCCAGAATACTGCTCATCTTAGGCCGTCTACACTTCAGAACAAGCTACGGTCAGAATGTTCTTCAACATTCTATTGAGATGTCACACATTGCCGGCATGATAGCTGAAGAAATAGGCGCCAATGTGGCTGTAGCAAAGGCTGGTGCCCTTCTACATGACCTCGGAAAGGCTCTGGATCATGAAGTCGTTGGTACTCATGTTGAGATTGGCCGACGAATATTGCAGAAGTTCGGCGCTAGTGAGGATATAGTAAAGGCTATGCAAGCCCATCATGAGGAATATCCTTATGAGACGGTTGAATCAAGAATTGTTCAGGCAGCTGACGCTATTTCAGGTGCACGTCCAGGAGCAAGGCGCGATAGTATAGAGAATTACCTCAAGAGACTTGGTGATCTTGAGGCGATTGCTAATGGCTTTACCGGTGTTGAGAAATCATATGCCCTGCAGGCTGGGCGTGAAATACGCATTTTTGTAACTCCAGAAGCAATTACAGATCTTGAGGCTCGAAACTTAGCTAGAGATATAGCGCTAAAAATTGAAAAGGACTTGAAGTATCCGGGTGAGATCAAGATTACGGTAATTAGAGAAACGAGGGCAATAGAGTTTGCTAGATAGTCAACATTGTTGTCCTATTCTACCGCTATTGCGTAGAAAACGGCTTCATATATAATGATATGGTGGTTAGGGACAATTATTAATAATAATTACAACTATGAATAAAGCAGGAATTGTAGACGCAGTTCACGGAGTATTGGGTGGAACAAAGGTTCAGGCAGAGCAGGCAGTAGAGGCAATGATGAACTCCATCATCGATTCTCTAAAGAAGGGTGATGAAGTTTCTATTGCAGGACTAGGTATCTTCTCTGTAAAGCAGCGAGCAGCACGAGATGCTCGAAATCCTCGAACAGGAGAATCTATCAAGGTTGCGGCCATGAAAGTGCCTAAGTTCCGAGCTGCAAAGGCTTTGAAGGACGCAGTAAAATAATACGCATAGATCGCTCGAGCGAATTATGAGTAGCAAAAGACCACCGTAAAGGTGGTTTTTTGCTTGTATTTTCTGTGCGGGACGGGGGAATCGAACCCCCAACTACACATTGGAAGTGTGTCATTATACCACTTAACTAGTCCCGCAAAAGAATTATTTAAGAACACGATCAATACTAGCAAGAATCTTGCGATGTAACAAGACACCCAGGTTTTTATCCCCATTGCTTACAACGGACAGATGCGCTGTGCCATATGGGAGCACTTTTAATTTCTTCATCTTTTTATTCAATCTTTTATCTATATAAACCGGATGAAAATAATTTTTACTCAAACTGAGCTCCTTTTTCCAAAAAGAAAGTGTCTTTTTCTCGTTATTATCAGGGTAAATGTGGATTCGTACCTTAAAGTTATGATTTTTGAGGCCGAAGCATTCCTTGAACCATCTTATTGCAAATTTTATAATTCTAGGATCTGAATTTGCTACTCTTACAAAATTCCCGCTTTTACTTCCCTCTCCGATATAAATACCTACTCCAAGAAGAAAGATATCTTTTTCAGTCATTAATCCGATTTTCTTATTAGCATAATCTATGGCGAATTTTACCGAGACAGCTTTATCGAATCTTTTAATCACCGACGACTTCTTCTGTCCCTGGGCTATTATATTTTGTGTAAAGTCATTAGGAGTAAATACAATATCATTCAACCACAAGCTTAGAGTACTTTTTGCTACTGAAATCTTAGTAGATATGTATGAATAAGAAAAGCCTTCTTTTCTTAACTTAATCGCTTCTAATTTTTTATCATTAGTATACATCTGAACGAATAGTATCTATTCAGATGCAATTATACCACAAAATACTACCCCCTCGGATCAAATATCGATGGTCTCATTCTCTCCCCAGCAATGATTCTCGATAAGCGCCGGCCTCCCACGACAGAAGGAATAATTCCAATGCCATTACATCCAAGATTATAAAGAAGGACTTTATTCTTTGGCTCCTCCCCTATCAGCCGAATGCGATTGGGCGTATAGCCCATGAGTCCATGCCAAGTGAATTGATAATCAATTTTTTTATTTGGGTCAGCGTCATATTCCTTTTTTACGAATCCATCTATGTCCTCCTGAACTTTCTCAGGATAATCATAGTCATAAAGGTAATGCTTGCGGTCCCCTATTTCCACTTCGGGACCTCCTACGCATACAAGGTTATGCTTCTGATCCTCTACTTCGTGTATGCGGCGAGTGAGATAAAAATATGGATCAGGATGATCGTCAAAAGGATCGTTCTTGGGAGGATAATAAGAAACCGCGGCTCCTGGTTTGTTCATGGCTTCAAGATACCCGGACATGTATCCGACCCGACCATTTACCAGATGATGAAACCTCTTATCTATCGCAAGTCCGCCCTCATTGAGGATTTGAATGTCCTCAAAGCCATTTGTACAAAGAATTGTCCTCTCTGCGTGTATTGTATATTTTCCGGCATCCAAAAAAACATTTTTTTCTTTCAGAACTGTTTTCGGGATTGCGGTATTTTCATAGAGACAGAACCGTTCTGGGTACTTCTTTAGGAGATATGAGACAATTTCCTGACAAAACAGAGCGGAATTCATGCAAGCCGCCTGCTCCATAACTACTGCTTGAAAAGTTCCATCTTCCGTTTCCAGCTTTTCCAATATCTTCTTATGCGGAACAAACTCACATGCATCCTTCTGAACTCTCGGTATCATTTCTCTAAATGGAGCGTTTTCATTTATCAATATTTTCTTTACCGGAAAGCCAGCTAGATGTTCTATCTCCAGATCTTTAATCGCCAGGAGCACTTGATGCAAATCGGAAAAGCCACGACATCCGGTAATGCGAGAAAATGGCATATCCAAGTTCGCATCTGTGTACATCTCATCGATCAGTGTCCAGCCGGAATGAAGATCGTGAAGAGCTCTTTTTGTTTTTTCAAAGCCAAACTCCTTCACTATTTTTTCCAGAGGCCTCTCAAATCTGGCTATTACTTGCCCTGCATTGTGCCCCGTAGCCCCATGCGCAAGCTTCCCCTGCTCCAAGACAGCCACTTTTTTATTTGTGTATTTGAGAATGAAGAAGGCCGTAGAAATTCCTGCGATACCCGCGCCAACAATAGCAATATCCGTATCAAGATCATGGGTCAAGGAAATAGGTTTCCTCTCATGATCAAGCTGGTGTATCCAAGGAGATTTATTTATCTTCATACTTCCCTACTATTCTAACACAATCTTGTCGGAGCGCCGGGATTCGAACCCGGAGTCGCCTGTTCCCAAAACAGGAATGTTAGCCGTTACACCACGCTCCGATACTTCACAAAAAACTATAGCTTTCCCATACTAACACTAAAGGATAATATTTTCCATCAAGACGACCTTTGCACGCCTAGTGATTTGATTCATCTGCACAGTTAGGACATGGAATTTGAATTCTGCTTCCAATCCATGCTTCCTTTCAAGCAAGTACGTCTGAATAGCACGCTTTAGGCGTCTAACCTTGGTTTCGTGGACGTTTTCCTCCGGACGATGACCTTTGGGGTCTGGGACACCTTTAACAGTCACACTCTCACTTCAATGAACTGAAGTATTTTGTCCTTGGTCGCAATTATGTCGATTTCACCCCATTTCCTACTGTAATTCCTTTCAACCACCAGAAAATCATGCTTTTTGAGCCACCTCGCAGGCAATATCCTCCCCATATTTCCTATAAGACGGTTATAAGCCATATTTTTTGTCTTTTATAAACAGTATCCCCAGAGTTATCCACAGTTCTGTGCGGGTACCGGGAATCGAACCCGAATCTCGTCCTTGGCAAGGACGTGTTCTACCACTAAACCATACCCGCAATACAAAATATTATATGCTAAATTATTTAACTTTACCAGAAACTGTGCGCCCGGAGGGACTCGAACCCCCAACGACTGATCCGAAGTCAGTAATGATATCCATTTCACTACGGGCGCAATACTAGCTATAATACCTCATTGCGAGCTTTTGCCAAGCAATAACCTTTCTAATAACATTGATCTTTGTAATGATAACAGCCAAAGAACCCTGATATTCCCTATTTTGCTTATGCTTTTGAGACCGCAAGTAGGCCGTTTTTTGAAGATGTTCTTGCGGAATATTGAGATTTCTCAACCAATACTGCTCGCACTCCTTATTCTCATGAGTCAAATTCACAAAAAGCCTGTATTTGGCTATTTTCTTTGGAAAACCTAGATATTTCTCTACCCAGACTAGCATTATCTTCAAAACCGCGAGGTCAGAACTTATAAACTGGAAGTGACTTCCCTTTTTTAGACCATTGGACCCATAAAGTCCCAAACCAAGCATAAAAAATGGATCTTTTAAGTGTTTCTCAAACTCCTTTTCAGCATCTTCATACGCCACTTTCTCCTTGAAGACCTTTTTGGCACGAATTGATATTGACGCCTTCAATCTTCCCCTGCCCACCTTGGACTTTAGGTTTTTATGTAGGAGTATTTTTTCATTTTCAGTCAGTCTGACATTTTTTACCCAGTTTGAAATAGAAGTTTTTGAGACTTGAAGCTCTTGCGCAATATCAGCATAGGAAAATCCCAACCTTCTTAATTCAACGGCTTTTTTTGAGATTTGAACGATATCTTTCATATTATGTAATAATATAGTACCATTC
>CAYGIZ010000047.1:0-4857 GCA_964350075.1 uncultured Candidatus Saccharibacteria bacterium
GGACTGCAGGCATTTTCTTTCGGCCAGTCAAAGGCTCGCATCACCATGCCTGACGACAAGAAGCAAAGAGTGACTTTCAAAGATGTAGCTGGTGCCAAGGAAGCAAAGCAAGAACTCGCGGAGATCGTTGATTTCCTCAAGAATCCAAAAAAGTTCTTGGAGATCGGTGCTGTCATACCAAAGGGCATCCTTCTCATGGGTGCTCCGGGGACTGGAAAAACTCTTTTGGCTCGAGCAGTTGCAGGGGAAGCTGGTGTAGCGTTCTTTTCCATCTCCGGTTCGGAATTCGTGGAAATGTTTGTGGGGGTCGGAGCATCGCGAGTGCGCGATCTTTTCAAGATGGCAAAAGAAGCTGCGCCAGCAATAATTTTCGTAGATGAAATAGATGCGGTAGGACGCGTAAGGGGAACCGGAGTCGGAGGGGGTAATGATGAAAGGGAGCAGACTCTCAACCAGATACTCGTAGAAATGGACGGTTTCGAGCCCAATGAGAAAGTTATTGTTATGGCAGCGACAAACAGGCCGGATGTACTCGATCCAGCTCTTTTGAGACCAGGAAGATTTGACCGACGAGTCACTATCGACTTGCCGGATAGAAATGACAGAGAAGAGATATTGAAAATCCATTCAACCAAGAAGCCTTTTGCCGAGGATGTCGTCCTCCGTGTTATTGCAGAAAGAACCCCAGGTTTCTCCGGAGCCGATCTCTACTCCCTTATGAATGAAGGCGCCATTCTGGCTGCCAGGGAGAATAGGAATAAGATATCGCAGTACGATCTAATTCGCGCGATTGAAAAAGTTATGCTTGGTCCAGAAAGAAAAAGTCACTTGTTGTCTAAAAAAGAGAAAGAAATAACGGCGTATCATGAAGCCGGTCATGCCCTCGTCTCATCCGTCCTTCCTTACGCAGATCCTGTCCATAAAATTTCCATCATATCTCGAGGACGCGCAGCCGGATACACGTTGCATCTTCCATTGGAGGACCGAAAGATGCAGTCTAAGAATGAATTCTTGGATGATATTGCAGTTTCTCTCGGTGGATATGTAGTGGAAAAAATGATGTTCGGGGACGTTACCACCGGGCCATCAAATGACCTGCAGGTATCAACCGCGCTCGCGCGAGACATGGTCACGAAATACGGAATGTCCGAAAAGATCGGAGTCATGGCTTTGGAGGGATCTGGAGGAAGAGCAATGTTTGGAAAGGGACTTGAGGACAAGGAATATTCTGAAAAGGTCAGTGCCGATGTCGACGCAGAAGTCGCACGCATCATGAGCGAAGCATATAGGAAAGCGGAGGAGATTGTGACCAAGCATAAGCCAGCTCTGGACGCGATCGCGCAGAGGCTCATAGACATCGAAAACTTGGAAAGGGATGAATACGAATCCATCATCATCGCGCACGGTATACAGCCGAAGAAGAAATTAGATATTGAGCATCAGGCATGATCAGCAAGATTTTCTCATATATTTTCCTTATTGCCGCCATATTATTGGCTGGCTATGTCTGGCTGAATCAGAAGAATCCATGTGTGGATCCCATTGAATATAGACTAGGAAGCTTTGACGCGAGGTTTAATATAAGCAAGGCGGATTTACTACGAGAAATAGAGAGGGCAACTCATGTTTGGGAAAATGAAATTGGAAAAAATCTTTTTGAATATGATTCCGGATTAAAAAATAAAAATAAATTTCAGGAATATTTGGATAAATATATCGGACGATATTTCATTCGTCAGGATATAGTAGTCAACCTTATATATGATGATCGTCAGAAAATGTCCGAACAAAATAGGCTTCTAGTCTCTCAAATCGATGACACGAAAATGTCCGCTGATGCTATTAAGGCGGAATTCCAAGCTCTGCAGGATGAATATAGAAAAGCATCGGCAGAATACCAGGTTCTCTTGAGTGAGTACAAGAAAAGGCGCGGAAGTTATGAAGCCCTGGAATCCAAGCGTCTAGAAGTGAATGGTTTGGCCGATAGGATCAATGCTTTGGTCAAAAAATATAATTATCTAGTGTCTACCGTAAACGCGACCGTTCAGACGGTGAACCAGACAGCAGGAAAAGAATTTGAAGAAGGGCAGTATGTGAGGGATTCCGATGGCGAAAGAATCAATATTTACGAATTTGGCAGCCGCGATGTTCTTGTACGTGTACTTGCACATGAGTTCGGACATGTCCTCGGCTTGGAGCACAATGAGAATCCAGATTCTATTATGTATTATTTGAATCACAGCAAGAATATCAAACTAACGAAGGAGGATTTGGGGGGATTGAAAGCGATGTGCGGGATTAATTGATTGCTCTTTTTCTTGGTATAATTCAAGAATGGCCAAGAGATTAGATAAAGAAAAAGCATTGGAACTACGGTCTTTGGGCTGGAGTTACAGTCAGATAAAGAAAGAAATTGGCGTGAGTAAAGGAGCGCTTAGTGATTGGCTGTGTGATTTTCCTTTGACACGGGAGAGAATAAAAGAGTTGCGGGATAATAGCCAAATTAGAATTGAGAAAAGCCGTCAGACAAAGGCTTTAAAGCGCAAGGATAAATTAGAATCGATTTATTCAAAGGCAAATAATGATATTGGCAGTATGTCAGACCGTGAAATAAGACTTTGCGGACTCTTTCTGTATTGGGCAGAGGGGACAAAGGCTGCGCGCGGAGTAGTCACGCTTTCAAATACGGATCCGGGTATGCTGAAGTTCTTTCTTCGATTTCTTATCGCAAAGGGAGTATTAAAATCAAGAATTTATATAAGACTGCAGTTATATAAAGATATGGAAGAGCGGAAGGAAATGGAATTCTGGTCTGCGGAACTTGGTATTCAAGAAAGTAACTTTAAAAAGTCATATATAAAGAAATCTAATTTAATTGATCTCACTTATAAAAATGGATTTGGCCACGGCACATGTTCTATTATTGTTTATGACATGAATCTTTATGACGAAATAATGATGAGCATAAAATGCTTAAGGAATGGAATATATTGAGAAAAATAAGGATATGGTCTATTATGGTAGGGCGCCCGTAGCTCAGTTGGTAGAGCAGACGACTTATACTCGTCCGGTCGGGGGTTCGAGTCCCCCCGGGCGCACTTTATTCAAAATGCCTAACCTCCTTTGACCGCTCTACTAAACACCTCTTCACGCTGGGCCAAGTGTCCAAACTCTCATCTATTTCCACCATTCTCTTCGCCTCCGTCCTCGCGGCTTCCACCATTTTTATATTCTGCAGAGCCTCCATTGCCACGTCCGTTACGCCCCACTGCCGGCCTTCAATCAAACCCCCTGATCCTCTGAACTTCAGATCGTATTCCGCAAGTTCAAAACCATTCTTTGCTGTTTTCAGGGCAGTGAGTCTTTCAATTGTCTTATCTGATTTTGTTTCGGCGAAGACGTAGCAATATGCCTGGTGATTGGATCGGATCACCCGTCCTCGCAATTGATGCAGTTGAGCCAGTCCGAATCTTTCGGCGCCTTCTAATATTATAATGGTGGCATTTGGAATATTAACGCCGACTTCTACCACGGATGTCGCGCAGAGAATATGAACTTTTCCACTTTTGAAATCAAGCATGACTTTGTCTTTTTCTGTCGGTTTCATTTTGCTATGGAGAATTCCGATTTCATACTCTGGAAAAACCGACTTCTTCAGCCTCTTAGCTTCTTCCTTGACCGACTTGGCATTGACCGCGGCTTCTTTGTCGGGATCAGGTTCATTGATACGGGGACAGATAACATAGGCCTGGCGGCCAGCCTGCAATTCTTGGCGTATTTTTTCGTAAACTAATTCTCTTTCATTCGGCTTTACAATTTCCGTGATGATAGGCCTACGACCATGCGGCATTTGATCTAGAAGAGTCAGATCGAGATCTCCATGTATAGTCAGAGCCAGAGTTCGCGGAATAGGGGTAGCCGTCATAGAGAGAAGGTGAGGAGCGCGGGCTTTTCCATCCGCGTCTTTTCGCACGAGAGTCGCTCTCTGCTTTGTGCCGAAGCGATGCTGTTCGTCGATGATGACATAGGCCAAGTTTTTGAATTTGACATTCTTCTGTATCAAGGCGTGAGTGCCGATGAGGATGGGAATTTCGCCGTTTTCGACCCATTTAAGTAATTGCGTTTTTGAAATATCAGTCCAGCCTTTCGGATTTAATTTTGAAGGAAATTTCCTGCAGCCGCTTCCGGTGATCAGTCCGACTTGTATTCCCAGATATGAAAAGTATCCTATGAAAGATTCAAAATGCTGTGAAGCCAATATTTCCGTAGGGCACATGTACGCGACTTGGAGATATTGTGGCCTGTTTGTGACAGTGGCGTAAGCTGTCGATGCTGCGACTGCAGTTTTTCCGGAACCCACGTCTCCTTCCAATAGTCGAGACATCGCATGGTCGCCCTTAAAGTCTCCTAGAATTGCCTTTATGGCTTTCATCTGCGCCTCGGTGGCTTCGAAAGGGAAGCGCTTGATGAATTCATTCATATGCCTGTCATCCGGACTAATTTTAAAAGAAGGATTTTTTTCATACTTTTTCCTGGCCTGCTGTTTTTCAAGTTGAATGAAAAAAACTTCTTCAAAGGCAAAGCGCTTCCGGGCGGAGAGGGCATCTTCATTTTTTAATGGCGTATGGATCCAGATCAATGCCGTCTTCAATCCTGGCAAATTATATTTCTTCAATATTTCATCCGGTATGGGATCGACAAGAGAGTCCAGCATCCCGCTTTTGAATATTTCTGAAATTTTATGATACATCCAGTTGGAAGTGATACCTCGGGATTCAGGGTATACGGGATACAAAGTGTGAGCTTCGCTACCGTCGCTGAACAGAGAATCTCCTACACCCGTTGGCAGTTTTGCTA